>NZ_CAXBCK010000037.1:0-37992 GCF_963974425.1 uncultured Marixanthomonas sp. | reverse complement strand
TCTTAGCTCAGTTTTATAAAAATCATGGGGTTGTGCAACGGTTACCATTGTTGCCAGTAGTTTTTTATTCATCAAACCAAATTGAAATATCTTCACAACTTGAATGGGTCATTGAAACTTGGCGAGCTATTCCATTAAATTCAATTAGCTTTTTCCAGTTACCGTCATCGTTTTTGTAAAGTGCAGTAAATCCACGTCCTTTACAGCGCCAGTTTTTAAATACCGAAACTCTCGCATACTTACTGTCTTTTGAAAAAATCGGTTTGGAAAATTGAAAATAAACTTTTTCCTCAATATTACTTTCTCTGTCAATCCGCCAAGCTTTTTTCAATTCAGCGTGAAATTTGTCGTTATCCCAAATCTTGTTTTTGTTCCAAAACCATTTTTTCCGGACAATAAGCGTATGAGGTTCTCTATTTTTTGTAAGACTATCATATTCCTTTTGTTCAATATTGTATTTGACAAATCTGACTTTCTTGCTTGTTGGTGGCGAAGTCTGTTGTATTCGTTCATCGGGAACGTATTTTACATTTTTAAAATCATAGTTGCTCCAGTTTAAAGTTTTATCAGACTTCTCATAAATCAGATTAACAGGAAAGTTTTTGTCAATCATTTTTAGTTCTCTAATCTGATAGTTTTGAAGCGAATCATAAATTTTCGGTTTTTCCAAGCTTTCTGGGACTAAAAAATAATATTCAAAATTTTCTGGAACTTCACAATCAGCAATTTGGTCAATCAAATTTTTGATATCGGGGTTTTGTCCGAACAAATTCAAAGCAAAAAAGATTGATATGATTAAAAATATTTGTTTCATTCAAATTACTGGCAACACAACTATAAACACTATTGTGTTTATATCTTATATATCGATACAATGCTAAAATACACTTTTTGAAGTGGTTGACTTAATACAGTCTTTAAAAAATTCCGCGTCGTTTGCGTTCGTTTTTCAGTAGAATAAGTTCACGGCTGGTTTGCCCTGCTACAGAGGGGTTTTCTTCAGCGCGACGTATTAAATAAGGCATGACCTCTTTTACCGGGCCAAAAGGCATATATTTTGAAACATTAAATCCCTCACTTGCTAAGTTGTAGCTTATATTGTCACTCATACCGTATAATTGTCCAAACCATACACGCTCATCACTTTTTTCAAGCTCTTTTGTTTTCATGATTTCCATCGCTAAATAACAACTTACTTCATTATGTGTACCTATGTACAAGGTAATATCCTCCAAGTGATCTAAGATATATCGAGTAACTTGATTAAAATTATCGTCAGTTGCTTGTTTACTTTCGCAAATGGGTGTTGGGTATTGCTCCTCTTCAGCTCGTTCATTTTCTTTCTCCATATATGCACCACGAACTACTTTAAAGCCTAATCTAAACCCCTTTTCTTTTGCTTTTTTATGAAGCTTATGCAAATACTCTTCTCTATCCCATCGATAGCATTGCAAGGTGTTAAAGATAACAACTCGTTTTGTATTATACTTTTCCATCATCTGCTCGCACAATTCATCTGCAGCATCTTGCATCCAGGATTCTTCAGCATCGACTAAAAGAGAAACACCGCATTCATCGGCTGCTTTACAAACCGTTTCATAACGACTTACAATTCGATCCCACTCGGCTTCTTCTTCTTTGGTAAGCGATTTGTTTTCGGTTTTTTTACGCCATATTTCAAAGCGACCTAAACCGGTTGGTTTAAATACTGAGAAAGGCATCGCTTCTTTGTTTTGAGCAAAGCTGGTAAGTTCAACAATCTTATTCATTGTTTTATCAAACTGTGCTTCGTCTTCTTGCCCTTCTACCGAATAATCTAATACTGAATGCACATTTGCTTTAAATAAAGCATCAACTGTATTCATACAGTCTTCTTCACTTACACCACCGCAAAAATGATCGAATACGGTAGAACGAATTAAACCCTCAACAGGAAGATTAATATTCAAGGCAAACTTAGTAACTGCTGTACCTATACGTACTAGAGGTTCGTTTGCAATCATCTTAAACAAGAAGTATGCGCGCTCCACTTCAGCATCAGACTTTAGCTGAAACGCGATTTCCGTATTATTGAAAAGTAAATTCGTTTCCATATAAAAATAATGTGCGCAAATATAGTTAGATTTGGCACTATAAAAACAGCTGAAAATCACTTTTTACCACATAAAACATTATAATTTAGTTGTAACAGAACACGATTAACATCAACCTTCTGAAACAAAGGAAAGTACAGTGGTTAGCTAACTTTTTAAATATGAAAGAAATTAAGAAAAATGAAGGATCTGTTTATGGTGATGAAAATGCTTGGAATGCTTTTATAAACCAAATAAAAGATCTAAACCCCACAAAAACATTTATTCTAACCGATGAAAACACAAAACAGCACTGTCTCCCCTATTTTTTAAGTAAAACTCAATTTGACAAACAACCCGAAGTGCTTACCATTTCGGCAGGAGAAATCCATAAAAATATAGCAACTTGTGTTACACTGTGGAACAAACTTTCTGAAAAAGGAGCCGACCGCAATAGCCTGCTTATTAATTTAGGCGGTGGTGTGGTTACAGATCTTGGTGGTTTTGTGGCTTGCACCTTTAAACGAGGTATTTCATTTATTAACATCCCCACTTCCCTATTGGCTATGGTCGATGCTTCGGTTGGTGGTAAAAACGGGGTTGATCTTGGAAGCTTAAAAAACCAAGTTGGAGTTATAAAAAACCCAGTACAAGTAATTATTGATACTGAATTTTTAAAAACGCTACCAAAACCACATATAACTTCTGGTTTGGCAGAAATGCTAAAACACGGTTTAATTTATTCTGAAGAATATTGGAATAACGTACAACATTTTGACGTATTTGATAAAATTAAAGCAAGCAACCTAATTTGGGAGTCTGTATTAATTAAAAACAAAGTAGTAACAGAAGATCCTTTTGAAAAAAGTAGAAGAAAAACCTTAAACTATGGCCATACGCTTGGTCACGCCATTGAATCGTACTTTATGGATGTTTCGGCCAAAGATACTTCTAAAAAAGAATTGCTACACGGAGAAGCTATTGCTATTGGAATGATACTAGCAAACTATATTTCGCATAGGCTCTGCTCCTTTCCGAAGAAAAAATTAGATGAAATATCCACTATGATACTAGCTAAGTTTAAAAAAGTAGTATTTAGCACAGAAGCCATCGAAGAGATAATAAACTTATTGATTTTTGATAAAAAGAACAGTGGAGGAGTTATCTATTTTGTATTACTAAATGATATAGGCGATTACAAAATAAATTGTACGGTACCTAATGACGTAATTCGTGACGCCTTTAATTATTATGAAAAAATTTAAAAATTAGTTTTTAAATACCAATAACTCTTTTATTTTTGAAACTATAAATACACAACCCAACAACAGTAAACGCAATGAAACGAGTTATTGTAGATTTTAAAAAATTGACCCCAGAAATACTATCGTTATTAGTTGAAAAATATCCTGATGGGTATGATGACGACCACGTAATACGATTTAAAAATGCAAAAAATGAAACGGTGGATGCTGTTGAAGTACGTACGGAAGACTCAATCTATTTGGTAAAAGTAAGTTCACGGCTTGAAGATACCATGGCAAAATTTGAAGAGGATGATTACGATGTTGAAGATTATACCGAACCAATAAGCGAAATCCCCGAAAAGTCACTTTCTGGTGATGAAGAGGAATAGGTAACACAAAAAAAGAGGCGGAAATTCCGCCTCTTTTTTATATTTCAGTCTGTTTTTAAGCGTGTTGTAATTCATGCTTACCTTCTTTAATTTCTTCAATTAATTTTGAATTGAATGCTGGTAAATCATCTGGGTTTCTACTAGTAACGAATCCTTCATCTACAACTACTTCTTCGTCTACCCAATTAGCTCCTGCATTAATCAAATCATCTTTGATAGAATTAAAGGAAGTCATTTTTCTTCCCTTCACTACATCTGCAGAAATCAATATTTGAGGGCCGTGGCAAATTGCTGCGACTGGTTTTTTTTGTGCAAAAAAGTCTTTAACAAAGTTTAATGCGTTTTCATTTCTACGAAGTTTGTCAGGGTTTATCACTCCACCTGGCACAACTAGTGCATTATATTGATTCGCATTTACACTATCAAGTGTTTTATCTACATTATATTCATTGCTCCAATTTCCGTTATCCCACGCTTTAATGCTTCCAGTATTTTCGCTAACGATATCAACGGTAAAGCCTTCTTTTTCCATCGCCTCTTTGGGTGATTTTAATTCAGATTCTTCAAAACCGTCTGTTGCAATAATTGCTATTCTCTTGTCCATAATTTTTTTGTTTTTATTAATTTTTCTTTTATACTAAGATACTAGTATGGACAAGGGCTCACAAATGATTGGTATTAATGTTCTATTAAAACATCGTTAAAGTTCGTTAGAGCTATCTGTATTATTCTTTAGGGATTTTGCTTTATTATGGTCTTCTTTTAATTTGTTCTTGTAGGCTCTAAGCTCTTCAAGTTCTTTTTCATATGATAATGTAGCGTGTTTGGTAGGAGATATTTTAATATTTCGATACAGCGCCCAGTTTACAGTCAATTCGGCTCCAAAAAATAGAATAAGACAGGTATAGTAAACCCAAAGTAAAATAAGAACAACGCTTCCAGCAGCTCCATATACCGACGCTGGATTAGATTGCGAAAAGTAAAATCCGATTAAATATTTTCCTACTAGAAATAACAATGATGTTAAAAAAGCACCTAAAATAGTTGTTTTCCATTTAATCTTCACATCGGGTAAAATAGTGAATATAGAAGCAAATAAAGCTGTAATAAATATCTGTGATATTAAGAAATTTAAAACGTTTACCATAACCGTAGAAGCTTCAGAGTAATAATCACTTACATAATTACTTAGAGCTGAAATCGCAGCTGAAATAAATAAGGTTATTAGGAGTAACAATCCAATAGCCAAGACCACTCCAAAGGATGTAGCTCTTCTTTTGAGCATATTCATAAATCCTTCTTCCTTGGCGCGTACGCTCCAAATATTGTTTAGCGCTTTTTGAAGCTGAAAAAAGACACCTGTTGCTGCAAAAATCAACATTCCAACTCCAATAATAATGGTAATTAACGAACTATCTTCAAGAGCTGCATTGGAAATCATGGTTTCGATTGCTTCAGCACTCCCCTGCCCTATTAAACCTCCTATTTCGCTTGTTATTCTTCCTTGTACAGCCTCACCACCGTAAAATATACCGGCAAAATGAACTGTTATCATCAATAAAGAAGGTAATGAAAACAAAGCATAGTACGCAATTACAGCACTTTTTGCCCATGGATCGTTTTTATCCCAACTTATATACGTTTCTTTTAAAAATTTAAAGAACTTCATTATATATATCGTTCTTTTATGATATTTATGTGATGCAATTCGTGCCCACAAATAATAAATCCTGCTGCTATAACAGACAGTGGTTTATCATCTGCAGTTCCGATTTTATTCAGTATATCTTCAGAAAAACTTTTAAAAAGTGCTATCGTAGCTTCACGTACCCCCATATACTCGTTTATTAAGCTTTTAATTGTACGATTATTAGCATTGGAGTTCTTTGCAAAAAGATTTTCGTCATAACCTCTTAATTTTACCTGGTTAGATCGAGCTATTTGTAAAGCACGGTAACTAAAAACACGTTCGGTATCTATTACATGCAACAAGATTTCCTTTGGCGTCCATTTTCCTTCTGCATATTGATAACTCCAAACATCTTCGGGTAGTGATTTATAAAACCTTTTGCATTCTATCATCCCTAATTTTAAAGCTTTTTTTAATGGATGCTCAACAACTAAATCTATATACCTTTTAAAATAGGGATGGTAATGAGATGTTGGTATTGTCGTTTCCATAAAATCTTGTTTTAAATATTAAAGATAAAAAAACCCTTTGCATTAAAACAAAGGGTTAACTAAATTATAATATTGATACTATTTTTATTTTATATCCATAAAAATAGAATGCATTAATCGTTTTTTATCATTAATACTTTCTTCCAATGAAATCATTGTTTCAGTGCGTGTAACACCCTCAATATCATCTATTTGATAAATAATATTTTTAGCATGACTAGTATCTTTTGCTCTAATTTTACAGAAAATATTGAACTTGCCCGTAGTAACGTGAGCAACAGTTACAAAAGGGATTTCGTTAATACGCTCTAACACAAATTGTGTTTGCGATGTTTTTTGAAGAAATACACCAACGTATGCTATAAAGGAATATCCTAATTTTTTATAATCCAATTTAAGTGAAGATCCTGTAATAAATCCTGCATCTTCCATTTTTTTAACGCGTACATGTACTGTTCCTGCAGAAATTCCTAATTTTTTTGCGATGTCAGTAAAAGCTGTTCGTGTATTCTCGATAAGCATATCAAGAATTTTGTGATCTGTTTCGTCTAATTTAAATTTTGCCATAGCTCTTTATTTTTTTGGAGTGCAAAAATAGTAAGTTTTTCATAAAAAAAGAACACATTTATTGAAAAATAATTTCTTTAGCATTATTTTTATAATGAATTGTTAAAACTTCTTCGTTAATAACAACTTTTTGTTGAGAATTTATTAATATTTCCTCATAACAAAGATCGATTTCTTTATGTCCGTTGTAATTCATTAAACCGCTAACTTCTTTTATAATAGGGATTAACTGAATTTTTTTATTAATAAGTTCTTCTTTATATTGAATTGCAATAGATACTGAATCTTTTTCTTGTTCTACTTGTGCATTTCTCAAAATAATATCCCAAAAATTTTTTTTGTTTTCAGGAATACCAAAATAACCATTGTAATCTAAAGCTTTATTCCCTTCTGAAGTAATATCAAACAGCTCTAAAAAGGCATAAAAAATATACTCCCGTGTTTTTTCCCGTTGATAATCGTTTTGATAATGTCCTGCTTCAAATAAAATAGTTGGTACTCCAGAAGCGGTAAAACGATCCCCTACGCAATTAATATTAAAGGAGTCGTCATAGCGCCCTATTTGACCAGGAATATACTTTTGCAACACATTGCTCATCTTTACTATAAGTCCCATTGCAGTTTGGCGTGCCTTTGTAATTGTACGATCTTTATCGGCAGAGGGTGCTAAAAATGATATGGTGGCGGTTTTATTGTTATCCAGTCCATATATGGTGCGCTGGTCGTGAAGGTTTAAACATAAAGCCGGCTTTATTTCGTTAAAAAGATCGTGCAAATGCTGGCTTTCTTTTTGAGTCAGGTTCAACGCATCCCGGTTTAAATCGACTTTATTAGCATTTTCTCGAGTATAAGCCTCAGCGCCATCAGGATTTAATATAGGAACTAGGTAAAGCGTATACGTGCTTAAAAAATGTTTTTTTTCTTTCTGAAACAGTTCTTTTTGATCGATAAATTTTAAAAAGTCTAAAACAGCTTTTGTGGTCGTCGATTCATTTCCATGCATTTGTGACCAGGCCAAAACCTTTTTAGCTCCATTTCCAATTTTTAAAACAGGAATTTCTTTTCCTTTTTCTGAAACCACCGTTTTATAAATTACAATTTCTGAATTGTTTTTTATAAGCGGCATTACATCTTTTAAGGTAATGTAACGTCCTTTAACAGGAGCTAAGAAATAGGATTGATATGCTTCTTCTATTGTCATAACTTTAATTCTGTTGACAAAGTTAAACAACCCTTTGTTTACAACCGTAAACAAAAAATATATTTAAATATGGGTACACTTGTAAACAAATAACTGCTTTAAACCGATGTGGTTCAAGTTAATTTAACATTCATTCATGTATAAACATACAAATATCATAATATCAGTTACTTATGTGTCGTTATATAATCTTACACTTTAGCACGAACAAGCTTTTACAATGTTTAATTTGGTGTTGTTATCGTAATATTTTACATTTGTAAACGATAGAATGTTTTGAATTACGTTACAATGGTAAACAGTGAAGATTTTACTAAAAGGCTTGAAAAAATCATGGATTTTTATGGGTTATCTGCTACTGCTTTTTCTGAAGCGATAGACTTTAACCGCTCTACTATTTCGCATTTACTTTCGGGTAGAAATAAACCCAGTTTAGAATTTGTTATGCAAGTTGTTCAGAAATTTCCAGAAGTAGAATTATATTGGTTGCTAAATGGTAAAGGCTCCTTCCCTACACAAAAAGAAAACGAAAAACCAGTTGTTGATATAAAAAAGAGTTCAATAAGTAATATACCTAAAGAAACTTTTCGTGAAGAGGATACGCTTGGCAAAGAAACTGAAATAGATAAAATCGTGATTTTCTATAAAGATGGAAGCTTTAAAGCCTACGAAAATTAAAAGCCCCTATTTTATCAGCAATTATCTACTAATAATTCTTAATAAAGCATTTCGAAATTGTTTTAAAATGCGGAAATTTGCATAGAAACTAATTTTATGCGTTTACTCTCCTCAATTTTCCTGTTATTTATTTTAGCTGGCTGCTATCAGCCTGAAAGAAACTGCAAAAAATTTAAAAATGGAACTTTTGAGTTTAAAGCATTAGTGGGCACTGAGCTTGAGACAACCACTTTTATGCGTAACGACTCGATAGAAATAGACTACTATCAAGGAAAAGCAGATACATCAAGCGTACGATGGATTAATGATTGTGAATACATTGTGCAGAAAATTAACCCTAAAAATCGTGCTGAAGAAAAGGCCATTCACATGAAAATTTTAACTACTGATGGCGATGAATATACTTTTGAATACAATATTGTGGGACAAGAAAAAAAACAAAAAGGAACTGCTACTAAGGTAGAAAGTAGTGTTAAGTAGGCAGTAGACAGTAAGCAGTAGAATTAAAAACGTTTCTAACCCATTCTACTAGCATCTTTGTGACATCGCGAGAAATCAACACCCAGCAGCATTCGTCAAGCAACTGTCAGCGTGCATCTAGCATCATTTCTCTTTTAACATAGCATTTTGTTCCTCCATTAACTTTTCAATATTGGAAAGTAACTCAATGTTTTTAGGGGTTTCCACCGTTTTATTTTTAGGGTCTTCAGATTTTTTCTTAAAGCGATTAATAAACTTGATGACCACGAAAATTGTAAAAGCTATAATAAGGAAATCAATTAAAACCTCCATAAGCTCTCCATAACCAATAGCGACTTCATCAACTCCTTCGGCAGCTTGACGAAGAATGTATTTTTTATCGCCCAATCTAACATCATCAGTAAGTAAAGAAAGCGGCGGCATCACCACTTTTTTCACCAATGTACTAACCACATTATTAAAGGCGGTACCAATAATGATCCCGACCGCCATATCGATCATATTGCCTTTTATAGCAAAATTTTTAAACTCTTGATATAAACTTGCCATGAATGCTCTAATTTTATTTATTCAAACAAAGAAGTTTGTCCTTCTCCATCATCACCTTCTCCATCTAAATCATTTCCCCCTTCTGAAACAGCTTCTTCATCAATTACATCTATATCTTTCGTAGAAACCTCTTTCGGAGGGTTGTAAGGCAACGCATCTAATGTGTTAATTTCAAGGACTTTTTCTTTAGTTAATTGGTTTCCTAAAGCTGTTATGCCTTTAATAGCGATAAATTCTTCCAAGTTCAGTTCTAAATTATCTTCCCGTTCTTTCCCACGTTGCTTCACAAAAACTACTTCGGCCATAGGACGATACTCCGTGAATATTTTTTCGAGATAAGACTTTGGATGGTCTGAAATAATCACTTCTTCTTTGTCAGGATTTTCTACTAAAAAGCGTTTTACGTAAAACAGTTCTTTTTCGCCATCCCAATAAATAGCAGAGAGCGGTTTTTTAGGCTCCCATTTTTCAAGTACGATCATATCGTCATCGAAACGTAGCGTAAGTTCAGGTACCGCCGTTTTAACAGTTCCATCTTGGTTTACAATCAGCAACCTATCTTCACTTCTAAACTGCCCTAATAGTTCGCCTCTGTCATCCATATTAAGTCGTTTAACAGTTTCGTCAAACCAAATTTTTCTGGGTTTTAAAGTAGAAAGCCCTTTTTCCTTCAATTCAACTCGTTTAACAGGATACTTTGTAACAATATTTCCTTTAGAGTTTCTTCCTTTTACATTTTGATCAGCAAAATCAAGATCGAATTTTAATTTTTTAATGTTTCCTTTTTGTCTTAAAAGGATTGTGACCACTTCGGCCTCGCCATTAGGGTTTGCAGTAAAATATAGCACTTTACTTCCTTTGTTGCCTTGTGTAAGGTCATAATCACGATCGCGCGTCATCGAAGTGACTGAAAAGCGTTTTACATACGTAGTTCCGTTTTTTCCGTCGCGGTAAATCATATTGTAAATACGTCGTTTGTCTTTCTTTTTAAAGACAGCTACGTGAATAATATTTTTACCGATAAAAGTCTTTGTATCAACTTTCGTGACTACCATCTTTCCTTCTTCAGTAAAACAGATGATGTCATCAATATCACTACAATCAGTAACATATTCGTCACGACGAAGACTTGTACCAATAAAACCTTCTTCCCTATTTACATATAGTTTTGTGTTTCTAATTACAACTTTTGTGGCTTCAATATCTTCAAAAACACGAATTTCAGTTTTACGCTCTTTTCCTTCACCATAATCCTTTTTAAGCCGTTTAAAGTAATCTATTGCGTACTCAATAAGATTGTTTAAGTGATGCTTTATTTCAGCAATGTTATCTTCCAGCGCATCAATTTTTTGTTGTGCTTTATCAATATCAAATTTTGAAATTCGCTTAATTCTAATTTCGGTTAACCGGACGATATCTTCTTCGGTCACGGCGCGTTTTAAATGCTTAATATGCGGCTTTAATCCTTCGTCAATTGCCTTAATTACGCCTTCCCATGTTTCTTCTTCTTCAATATCACGATAGATTCTATTTTCAATGAAAATTCGCTCTAAGGAAGCAAAATGCCATTGTTCTTCATATTCATCGAGTTTGATTTCCAACTCACTTTTAAGTAGTTCTACAGTTCTATCGGTAGAACGACGGAGCATTTCAGAAACCCCTACAAACAGTGGTTTATTGTCTTCAATAACACAACCTAAGGGTGATACGGAGTTTTCACAACTGGTAAAAGCATATAACGCATCAATCGTCTTGTCCGGTGAAATACCATTTGGAATATGTACCAATATCTCCACTTCGGCAGCCGTATTATCTTCAATTTTCTTAACTTTTATCTTTCCTTTTTCATTGGCTTTTAAAATGGAGTCGATTAAAGAAGAAGTTGTGGTCGCATACGGTATTTCGGTAATAACCAGTATGTTTTTATCGTATTGACTTATTTTTGCACGGCTTCTTATTTTACCCCCGCGAACCCCATCTTTATAGTCCGTTGCGTCCATAATTCCTCCCGTTGGAAAATCGGGAACTAACTGGAAACGTTTTCCTTGCAGGTGTTTAACTGAAGCATCAATTAACTCAATAAAATTATGTGGTAGTACCTTTGTAGAAAGCCCCACTGCAATACCTTCAGCTCCTTGAGCTAACAATAACGGAAACATTACCGGTAAATTAATCGGCTCTTTTTTACGACCATCATACGAAGCTTGCCATCCGGTTATTTTTGGGTTATAAACTACATCTAAGGCAAATTTTGAAAGTCGTGCTTCAATATATCGGGAAGCTGCTGCCCGGTCTCCTGTTAAAATATTTCCCCAGTTACCTTGGGTGTCAATCAAGAGGTCTTTTTGACCAATTTGCACCATCGCATCGGCAATACTGGCATCACCGTGAGGGTGATACTGCATGGTATGTCCTACAATATTGGCAACTTTGTTATAACGGCCATCATCCAAATCTTTCATGGAATGCATGATGCGCCGTTGTACAGGTTTAAAACCGTCTTCTATCGCAGGAACAGCACGCTCCAAAATCACATAACTGGCATAATCTAAAAACCAGTCGCGGTACATACCCGTGACTTTCGTGATGGTTTCACTATTTTCGGTGGGTTCCTCCTGTGGGTTTAATTCTTCTTCGTTTGGGGTATTTTCTTCCGCCATGTATTAATATTGGGCTGCTCGCACAGCATTGGTTTAATTTTTATTTCTGAATAGTATACGCTCCGTTTTCAGGCTGTATTTCTTCGCCGTTCAATTTAAATTTTTCAATCGATAGTACATCGAAACATTTACCTGGATTTAGTTTTAAGTTTAGGTTTAGTATATCGGTTTCATCATCATTCAGGTTCAAAGAATAGTCTTTTTCAGATTCGAATTGCTCAAAAAAAAGAACAATAGCCATTTTATCATTACCTTCAGAAAAATCTAAAAAAAGCGTATCCGTACCTCTTGTCAATGTTATTTCTGAAGGTTTGTATACATTATCTTCGCCTAAAAGAGAAACACCTTCACTATTTTCAATTGATATAAATGCTACTGGTTCTACCGGAGAAACAAGAGCACAGTCACTATAGTTGCCTTTACTACAGGAAGCAAAAATAAATAGTAAGATACTTAATAATAAAGGTATTACTTTCTTCATTTTAAGTTGCTGTTATGATGCTGGTTCAACTTCATCCAACTCTACTTTTAAGTTTTCAATAATGAACTCCTGCCTATCTGGAGTGTTTTTGCCCATATAAAACTTTAGCAATTCATCAATGCTCATTGCTTTGTCCAACATCACAGGGTCCAACCGAATGTTATCACCTATAAAATGTTGAAATTCATCAGGTGAAATTTCACCCAATCCTTTAAATCGGGTTGTTTCAGGTTTGGGTTTCAATTTTTCAAGGGCGTTTCTCTTTTCTTCGGGAGAATAACAATAAATGGTTTCTTTTTTATTACGAACCCTAAATAATGGAGTTTGCAATATGTACAAATGGCCTTGCTTTATTAATTCAGGAAAAAACTGTAGAAAAAACGTAATTAACAACAACCTAATGTGCATTCCATCTACATCGGCATCGGTGGCAATTACAATATTGTTATAGCGAAGATCTTCCATTGAGTCTTCTATATTCAACGCAGCTTGCAACAGATTAAATTCTTCATTTTCATACACAATCTTCTTGCTCATATTGTAGCTATTGAGCGGCTTTCCTCTTAGTGAAAAAACAGCTTGTGTATTCACGTCACGACTTTTGGTAATACTACCACTCGCAGAATCCCCCTCGGTAATAAAAAGCGTTGTTTCTAGGCGGCGTTCTTTTTTCATATCGCCTAAATGCACTCTACAGTCTCTTAGCTTTTTATTATGAAGACTGGCTTTTTTAGCACGATCACGCGCTAATTTTCGAATGCCCTTTAAATCCTTACGTTCCCGTTCGGCTTGAATTATTTTTCGCTGAATGGCATCAGCAACTTCTGGGTTTTTATGTAGGTAATTATCTAAATATTTTTTTACAAAATCATTTATGTAGGTGCGTACAGTTGGCAAATTTCCACCCATATCGGTAGAACCTAATTTTGTTTTGGTCTGGCTTTCAAAAACAGGTTCCATTACTTTAATGCTAATTGCCGAAACAATTGATTTTCGTACATCGCTAGACTCGTAATTTTTACCGTAATATTCACGAATAGTCTTCACAATACTTTCCCTAAAAGCGGCTTGATGTGTACCTCCTTGAGTGGTGTTCTGTCCGTTTACAAAACTGTGGTACTCTTCGCTATATTGGGTTTTACTGTGGGTAATAGCCACTTCAATATCTTCTCCCTTTAAATGAATAATGGGGTATAACATGTCTTCTTTGGACATTTTATCTTCTAAAAGATCTTTAAGTCCGTTTTCAGATTTAAATTTTTCACCGTTAAAATCTATCGTAAGTCCTGGGTTAAGGTATACGTAGTTTTTCAGCATTTTTTCTACGTATTCGTTTCGGTACTTGAAGTTTTTAAAAATAGCTTCATCGGGTATAAATTCGATACGAGTACCTTTTCGTTTACCAGAATCTTCAATTTCTGGGTCGTTTTTAAGCTCACCTAGGCTAAACTCTGCCGATTTGTGTTGTCCATCACGTACCGATTCTACTTTAAAAAAAGCAGATAATGCATTTACAGCCTTGGTACCAACCCCATTTAATCCTACAGATTTTTTAAAAGCACGGGTATCATATTTACCACCAGTATTCATTTTTGAAACCACATCGACTACTTTCCCTAATGGAATGCCCCGACCGTAATCCCGAACTTTTACTTCTTGGTCTTTTATGCGCACCTCAATAGTTTTACCAGCACCCATTACAAACTCGTCCACACAGTTATCTATCACTTCTTTAAGCAATATATAAATACCATCATCTGGAGACGAACCATCACCTAATTTTCCAATATACATTCCAGGACGCATGCGGATGTGCTCTTTCCAGTCTAACGACCTAATATTATCTTCTGTGTATTTTGTATCTGACATAAAATTTCCTGAATATGCCCTAAATATAGGGTTTAAGCATCAATTTTTAAACCTGAAAAGGCGAAAGTAATTAACAATAATTTATACGGCATTGTTAGTAAAATCTGAATTGCTAATTTCTGAAACATTACTACCCTGTTACCGTTGTCGAAAATATTAAAATTATTACAAAAAAACGAGTTCATTTAGATGACTTAAATTGTTTTTTATAACTTAATAGAAATTTCGAAATCAGACTATGGAATTTATTGATTACTATAAAATTTTGGGGCTTAGCAAAGGTACAACTGCAGCCGAAATAAAGAAAGCATATCGTAAGTTGGCGCGTAAGTATCACCCCGACATAAATCCGGATGATAAAGAAGCGCAGCAAAAGTTTCAACGTATAAATGAAGCGAATGCGGTTTTAAGTGATCCTGAAAAACGAAAGAAATACGACAAATACGGTAAAGATTGGGAGCACGCTGATGCGTATGAAGAAGCGCAACGCAAACAACAAGCTTCTGGCGGTTTTGGTGGTAGCCAACAACGCACCTACACTTCACGGGGCGGAAATTTTGATGACAGTCAATTTTCAGACTTTTTTGAATCCATGTTTGGTGGAGGAGGTTTTTCAGGTGGAAGACAACGCACCCACGCCCAATTTAAAGGACAAGATTTTAACGCGACTCTACGCCTTAATCTTACCGATATATTGACTTCACAAAAACAAACCATAAACCTAGGCGAAAAGAAAATACGCTTAACCATACCCGTTGGAGTTGAAGACGGACAATCAATTAAAATTAAAGGTTATGGCGGAGAAGGTGCTGGTGGCGGTCCCAAAGGCGATCTTTACATTACATTCGAAATTATTAACAATACTCAGTTTAAACGAGTTGGTAAAAATTTATATCAAACTCATGAAATTGATTTGTACACCGCACTGTTGGGAGGAAAAGAAACTGTTGATACGTTAACGGGAAAAGTAAAATTGACTATCAAACCCGAAACCCAAACCGGAACCAAGGTAAAACTGAAAGAAAAAGGAATGCCGGTGTATAAAAATGAGGGGGCATTTGGCGATCTATTTATCACTTATAAAGTTACGCTTCCTAAAAACCTTTCTGAAGAAGAAAAAGAACTCTTCACCAAACTTTCTAAATTACGTTAATTATGGCACATTCTAAATATATACAAGTAAGCACGTATTGCAAACAGACGAATATAGATCGTGATTTTATTCAATCTTTAGAGCAATACGGTTTTATTAAAGTTAAGGTAACCAAAAACGAGCCTGAAATTGCCGAAGATGACATAACTGAAATAGAACGTATGTTTCGGCTGCACAAAGAGCTTGGTATTAACCTAGAAGGAATTGATGCCTTGAACAACCTAGTAAAACGAATGCGCATGATGAAAACCGAGCTGTTTCAATTAAAAAATAGATTAAAACTTTACGAATAAATAAATTTCTAATTTGCAGTAGAAAATCTTAATAAAATCATTGCACCGCTATTATTTGGCAAAAATTTCTGAATAGTTTTATAAAATCCATTTAACAAAATGTTAAAAGAAAACAGGTTGTTTTATTATAATATATATTTAATAATTATGAAAAAAACCGCAACTACTCTACTGTTAATATTGATCAGTTTTACAACCTTTTCACAAACGAAAGACTCTCCTTATGAATGGGATTGGGTTCGTGATGGAATTTGGACTGGTGCTGCATTAGGAACAACTGTTACAGGATATTCATTAATTATTGGAAAAGATGATCTCACTGAAGCAGAACTGCAACGAGAAGTTGACAACCAAGATGATATCAATTTTATTGATAAATGGGCTGTAGGTTATAATTCGGAGGCTGCTATTGGACAAAGTAACATACCTTTTGCTATGTCTTTTGCATCTCCTTTTGTACTACTTTTTGATGATAATGTAAACGAACATACCGCACAAATACTAGGTTTGTATTTAGAAAGCCTCTCCACTACAGCTGGTTTATATACAGTTACCGCTGGTTTAGTAAATAGGTCTCGCCCATATGTATATAATGAGAATGTTTCCCTAGAAAGAAGACTAATTAACAATGGTCAGCGATCTTTTTATTCGGGTCACATTGCAGCAGCAGCAACTGCTACCTTTTTTGCAGCAAAAGTGTATAGCGATTTTAATCCGGATAGCCCCGCAAAAGTTTGGGTTTGGGCTGGAGCGGCCACAATACCTGCTGCTGTCGGATATTTTAGAATTAAAGCTGGACAACATTTTTTAACAGATGCTCTTTTGGGCTATGGTCTTGGGGCAATTACTGGATATTTTGTACCAGAATTACACAAAACAAATGACAGTGTTATTGAAGTAGTCCCAAGCGCTGGAATGTCTGCCACTGGAGATGTCTATAGAGGTATTGGGATTCAAGTGACGTTTTAGAAAAGTTTAATCTTTTATACATTAAACCTAAAATGCATTACATCTCCATCTTTAACAATGTATTCCTTCCCTTCTATTCCTAGTTTTCCTGCATCACGAACTTTCGCTTCACTTCCATAGATCACAAAATCGTTATACTTAATCACTTCAGCACGGATAAATCCTTTTTCAAAATCGGTATGGATGACACCTGCAGCTTGTGGAGCGGTAGAGCCTATTGGGACAGTCCAAGCTCGGACTTCCTTTTCACCTGCTGTAAAATAGGTTTCTAAATTTAGTAATTTATAAGCACTGCGAATCAATTTTGCTGAACCAGGCTCTTCTAGACCTAAGTCTTCCAAGAACATCTGGCGTTCTTCGAAAGTTTCTAGTTCAGTAATATCAGCTTCGGTACCTACAGCTAACACAATCACTTCAGCATTTTCTTCTTTAACCGCTTCTCTTACTTGTTCTACATATTCGTTTCCAGAAACCGCAGCATCTTCATCTACATTGCAAACGTATAAAACAGGCTTGTCTGTTATAAACTGAATTTGGTCAATAAATTCTTCTCTTTCCGAATCAGTCAACTCAATAGCTCTTACTGAAATTCCAGCTTCCAATCCTTCTTTAACTTTCAGTAAAGCTGTTTCTTCTTTCTGAGCTTCTTTATTTCCGGTTCTAGCAGCTCTCTTTACCTTATCTAGTTTCTTTTCAGTAGTTTCAAGATCTTTCAGCTGCAATTCAATATCAATGGTTTCTTTATCACGAACAGGATTGATATTTCCATCAACATGAACCACATTATCATTGTCAAAACAACGCAATACGTGTAAAATAGCATCGGTTTCTCGAATATTTCCTAAGAATTGATTCCCCAAACCTTCACCTTTGCTGGCTCCTTTTACCAAACCGGCAATATCAACTATTTCAACAGTTGCTGGCAGTACTCGTTGTGGATTCACCAATTCTTCCAATTTAACCAATCTGTTATCTGGAACGTTTACCACACCAATATTAGGCTCAATAGTACAAAACGGAAAGTTAGCGCTTTGTGCTTTGGCATTCGATAGACAATTAAAAAGGGTTGATTTACCTACGTTTGGTAATCCTACAATTCCTGCTTTCATGTTTATATAATTTGGGCGCAAATATACACTATTAACGGACAATTAGAAGAATTTATCAACCCCTTTTATAAATAAAATATGGGAAAATTTTAGCTGCCCATTATCTTTACTTTAACACATTATATCCTAGATTTACAATGTATTAACCAAACAATCAATGATATCATGAAAAAAGTATTGTATTCAATTATAACTGTTTTATTTGTTACATTTTCTGTTAACGCACAAGAAAACAAAAATGTTCAAAAAGAAACAGTTACTAAGAAAGTAACAGTAAAAGACACAAAAGTTGACACGAAAGTGGTTCAAGAAGTAAAAGAGGATAATGAAGTTGTAAAGGTGGAAGGAACTACTGAGGAAGATCAAAACTCTAAAGTTGTTACTTCAAAATCTGACAACACTGAAAAAGTAGTTGCAGACAACGTTTCTATTGATGCTGGAAATGCAGAGAAAATGCAGGAAAATATGAATAGGAAAAGTGAAGAACTAAAAGCCTCCATCGCTGCTCAAAAAGCAAAAGCAGAAAAAGAACGCCAAATGCTTCAAGAAAAAAAGATGGAAATGCAAAAAAAGCTTGAAAAGCGCCGTATGGAATTAGAAAGTAGACCAGAAGGTATGTCAAGGCTTAAAAAAGATGATTAACAACTTTATAGCATAGAAAACAAGTTAAACCCCGGTAAAAGCCGGGGTTTTTTATTGAAAAACTTTTGCTATCGCTTTCCTATATTCCTCAAAATCAATGAGGTTATTGTGGTTACCTTCTGAAATTGTAATAAAATTAAGGTTTTCCTTTAGCACTTTTTCAGATAGCTTTTTACCAGATGCGTAGGGTACAATGCTATCATCGGTACCATGAAAAATTACTATAGAACAATTTATATTATCTATAAATGTATTTGTCAAGAACTGATATTTAAGCAATTGTTTAACTGGCAAAAAAGGAAACCGTTTTTTGGCAACATCTGCCATATTGTAAAAAGGAGTCTCTAAGATTAATTTTTTAGGTTGATTTACAGATGCCACATAGGCAGCAAAAGTGGTGCCTAGCGACCTACCATAAACCGAAATTTTGTCTTCTGAATAACGCTTTGAAAGGTAATTGTAGAATAATTGAGCATCATTATAAAGTGACTTTTCCGAAAGTTTCCCGCTGCTCTTACCATACGTACGATAATCCATCACCACAACATCATAGTCAAACTGTGTGAAAAAAGAAGCTATTTCGCCCCATCGATCTAAGTTGCCGGCGTTTCCGTGAAAGTATAAGATTACACCTTTGGAGTTCTCTACTTCAAAATGCAAGGCATTGAGACGGGCTCCGTCTTCAGCCTCCAAAAAAAATTCAGTGAAGGGTTGCTCAAAGGTATAGGTATGCTCATGTGGCAGTTCGGTAGGTAAAAAAATCAACTTTTCCTGTAATAGGTACATCCCAAATATGATTATAATGTAGCCCGAAAATACAATTAATAATCCCTTTAAAAATGTTCGCATATTACTTTTTTGCTGTGTGTTCAACTTTTAGACTAGTCGCAGAATAGTCGATAGTTCTTTTTTTAGGATCAAGGATGCGATATAGAGTTTGATGATAAGACTTAAAAGTATTCATATTTTTATGACCACCATCAATAATAGGATAAAGGGTGGTTTTTTTAGGTTTTATTTTAGAGAGCTTCACACTACTTTTAAAAGGTATTAGTTTATCGTTTGTACCATGGATTATATGTATAGGACATTCCACATATTTAAGCCATTTATAAGTTGGCATGGGATATTTCAGAATAATAGAAAGTGGCATAAACGGCATATAACGCCCCGTGACCTTGGTTAAACTATAATAAGGTGCGTCGAGTATCAATAACTTGGGGTTGTTCATAGACGCTAGCTTGGTGGCAAAACCAGACCCCAATGAACGCCCATAAAGTATGATATTTTTTTCTGAAACAATCTTACTTATTTTATCATAAGCGTATTGCAAATCGCGCTTAATAGCTTTTTGAGACCTTTTCCCTATGCTTTTCCCAAAACCGCGGTAATCTACCATAATTACATCGTATTGTTGGCTCGTAAAATCAACCGCATACTTCCCCCACCCTTTTATACTTTTTGAATTCCCTTTTAAATACAGCACAACTCCTTTAGGATTGTCAACTTTAAAGTGAAGTCCGTTAATAACTGCTCCATCCCTTGTTTTTAAATTGTACTCTTTAACCACCTGGTTTTCATATAAAAACTGAAAATCCTTAGGTAACTTTTCAGGTTGAAACAAAAAATAATCTTGAAGGTAATAAAGTAGTACACTTACAACTATATACACCAAAAGAATAATTATAAGTATATGTAACCAAATTGGCATAAATTCAAGTTTACTTATATAAAAATAGTATATTCCTTTTAATTTAAGATAATTTTAATAGTAAGCGGATTTATACAAAAAAAATTGGCAAATTATTATCATTCTATTTTCGGTAATTAACATTTACAGCCTTTATTTTTAAAATTAACTTTAAACAAAACACTTATAACTAAACACTTCTACTTATGAAAAAGATACTTATGGTTTTCACGTTAGCAGCTTTTACAACTGGTTTCGCACAAGACAACAAAAACAAAAACGAAGAAACCGAAACCACCACAACCAAGACCTATGTTAAATTCAATGAAGGGGTTAATCAAAAAGTTGATGTAAAAACAAAAAAAGTAAAGAAAACCAAAGATCAGGCGTTGGAATTGAAAAATGAGTCGGCAGATAAGACTAATTTTACAAGCGTTATGAAAGATCCTAAGGTTAAAACAGATGTAAGTTATGGGTATGAAGGCAACCGCTATAAGTTTATAAATCAAAAAGATAAAGACGGCTACCGTTTGATGACCGTTCAGGACCAAGCTACTCACAAGGAATATGCGATTATTAAGCCTTCTTCTCAAAACGGTTATTACATTATGTCGCAAGACGGAGAAGAATCGTTTGGATATTTTAATACCAATGGCGATTTTGTAGTAGAAAAGTACGACGCTAAAAACGATGTAGTCGTAAAAAACATCTATAAAGTAGGTCAATAATACAAACTACTATAATGAAAAATGCCTGCAATTGATTTGCAGGCATTTTTATTTTGTATGTATCTTGTAGTTGTTATTCGTGATGCATAAAACTCTGTTTTCCTAGTAGCTCTTCATCACTTTCTACGTTGTCTTCATCAGGCACACAACAGTCTACAGGGCATACTGCAGCACATTGTGGCTCATCATGAAACCCTTTACACTCGGTACATTTATCAGCCACTATATAATAAAGTTCATCGCTAACGGGCTCTTGCGTTTCGTTCGCATCTACTTCTTTTCCGTTAGGCAACACTACATTGCCTTCAAGATCGGTACCATCTGCATAACGCCAATCGTCTGCTCCTTCGTAAATAGCAGTATTAGGACATTCCGGCTCACAAGCACCACAATTGATACATTCGTCTGTTATTATAATTGCCATCGGTTTTCTTTTTCTAACTTTGCGCAAATTTAACGCCTAAAAAGGGCAACTCCAAAAAAGTATGCAATTACATCAAAGAATTAACGCTTTTAGCGCTTTAGGAAAATTTTTAGGACAATTTTCTTCTGAAACACCCGTGAAAAAAGAAGATGTTTTAAATAATGATGCTTTTTTTTCTGAAATGCAGCAGAAAATGCACGCTGCAAAACACCATAATGGCTGGTTTACGGAAGATAACCTACATTTTACGTTTAAAAGTTGGGCAGAAGCTCTAACCGAAGACAATGTCAATAAATGGATATCTAAGTATACTATTCCAGAAACGGAGCCGAAAACCGTCGCTATAATTATGGCGGGAAATATTCCGTTAGTAGGGTTTCACGATTTTTTATCGGTTTTAATAACCGGAAACAAAGTTCTCGCAAAACTATCTTCAAATGATAAGCAGTTACTACCCTTCTTAGCGGAATACTTGATTTCAGTTGAACCAGAGTTCAAAAGCCTTATTGATTTTACCGAAGGAAGGTTAACTAGTTTCGATGCTGTTATCGCTACTGGAAGTGACAACACCGCGCGATATTTTGAGTATTATTTCAGTAAATATCCAAACATCATTCGTAAGAACAGAAATTCAGTCGCTGTATTAACAGGAAACGAAACCAATGAAGAAATGGAGTTTCTAGCCGATGATATATTTCGTTATTTCGGATTAGGGTGCCGTAATATTTCAAAAATATACCTACCTGAAGATTACGATTATGACAAATTTTTCAACGGAATGTTTTCATGGAAACACGTTATAAACAACCACAAGTACATAAATAACTACGATTATAACAAGGCAGTTTACTTAATGAGTGACATAAAACTCTTAGATAATGAATATTTATTATTAAAAGAAGATACGGGCTACTCCTCGCCTATTTCAGTAACTTTTTATGAAAAATATTCTAACCTTGAAGATGTAAAGAAAAAACTGAAAGAAGAAGCTGATAAAATTCAAGCAGTTGTTTCAAATACAGGGATTGATAATGAAATCCCCTTCGGAACAGCGCAAAACCCAGAACTTTGGGATTATGCCGACGGAGTGGATACAGTAGATTTTTTGTTGAAACTATCTTAATAAATTAATAGCAAATTAACCAACAATGGGTTCAGAATTAGCATCTTTGTAGTAAATACTCTGTTATGAAAAAACATAATTTTAGTGCCGGGCCATGCATTTTACCGCAACCGGTATTGCGAAAAGCGTCCGAAGCAATTTTAAATTTTAACGGTTTAGATTTATCACTAATTGAAATTTCGCATCGAAGTAAAGATTTTGTAGCCGTCATGGAGCGTGCTCAAACATTAGCTTTGGAGCATTTGGGACTTCAAGATAAAGGCTATAAAGCACTTTTTCTTCAAGGAGGTGCTAGCATGGAGTTTTTACGAATAGCGTACAATCTCTTGGAAAATAAAGCTGCATATCTCAATACGGGAACATGGTCTAGCAAGTCAATTAAAGAAGCAAAGTTATTTGGAGAAATAGTTGAAGTAGCGTCATCTAAAGACCAAAATTTCAATTATATACCAAAAAATTATTCAATTCCTTCAGGTATTGATTATTTTCATTGCACAAGTAACAATACCATATTTGGAACACAGATAAAAAGCTTTCCAAAAACCAATGCTCCTATCGTTTGTGATATGAGTAGCGATATCTTTTCAAGACAATTAGACTTTTCAAAATTCAGTATTATTTATGCGGGAGCTCAAAAAAATATGGGGCCTGCAGGAACTACACTAATTGTAGTAAAAGAAGACGTTTTAGGAAAGGTCTCTCGCACTATTCCATCATTAATGGATTACAATGTGCATATTAGTAAAGACAGTATGTTCAATACGCCTGCCGTATTCGCAGTATATGTTTCCATGCTAACTATGGAATGGTTGAAAGAAAAAGGCGGGATTTCAGCAATTGAAAAAATAAACAACAAAAAAGCAGATTTAATTTACTCTGAAATAGATAGAAATCCTTTATTTACTGGTTTTGTAGCCAATAAAGAAGATCGTTCTACAATGAACGCAACTTTCAATTTAACCGATGAAAGTTTAGCAGAAACATTCGACACACTTTGGCAAGAAGCTGGGATTAACGGCTTAAACGGTCACAGAAGTGTTGGCGGCTATCGCGCCTCGATGTACAACGCCTTAGAGTTTGAAAGTGTTCAGGTGTTAGTAGATACGATGAAAGAATTAGAACGAAAAGCATAATAAAAGGTGGCTTCGACTTCGCTCAGCTACCACCAAAACAAAATAATTAAGAAAATATGAAAGTTTTAGCAAACGACGGAATTTCAACTAGCGGTGTAAAAGCACTTGAAAATGCAGGTTTTGAAGTACTAACCGTAAAAGTTGCACAAGAACAACTTGAAAACTATATAAATAAAAATAATATCGACGTGATTTTGGTCCGTAGTGCCACAAAGGTTCGGAAAGATTTAATAGATGCGTGTCCTAGCTTAAAAGTAATTGGTCGTGGTGGCGTTGGTATGGATAATATAGATGTGGAGTATGCGCGCAGTAAAGACATCCATGTAATTAACACCCCAGCAGCTTCCTCTTCTTCTGTAGCTGAATTAGTTTTTGCACACCTTTTTGGAGGCGTTAGAAACTTACACGACGCCAATAGAACGATGCCTCTTGAAGGAGATTCCAGATTCAAGGAATTGAAAAAAACCTATGCGGGCGGAAAGGAACTTCGTGGTAAAACCCTTGGTATAATTGGTTTTGGTCGCATTGGTCGCGAAGTAGCTAAAATTGCACTTGGTTGTGGCATGAAAGTAATTGCGAGTGACAACCAAGTCGGTGAAGCAGATATAACACTAGACTTTTACGATGGTCAAGAAATAACCCTTAAAATTAAAACCGAACCTGTTTCAGAATTAATAAAACATAGTGATTTTATCACCTTACACGTACCTGCACAAAAAAAATATGTAATTGGTGAAGCTGAAATAAAAGAAATGAAAGACGGTGCAGCTATAATAAATGCCGCTCGTGGTGGGGTTATAGACGAAAAGGCGTTATTAGAAGCCTTAGAAAAAGGAAAAATATCTTTTGCGGCATTAGACACTTTTGAAGACGAACCTTCTCCTGCTATTAAAGTATTAATGAACGGGAATATTTCTCTAAGCCCACATATTGGTGCAGCAACTGAAGAAGCCCAAGATAGAATTGGTACTGAACTTGCTGAGCAAATTGTATCAATCCTCAAACCAGTGAATTAGAAATTTTAACTACCTTTAAAAATTGAATGATTTAAATTAAACTAAAAAAATACAAATGGCAGGAATATTGGATCTATTAAACAGCGACATGGGAAAACAGATTATTAGTGGTATTAGCAATGAAGCTAAGCAACCTGCTGATAAAACAGCATCAGTTTTATCCATGGGACTTCCAATTTTAATGGGAGCAATGAAAAAAAACGCAAAATCTGAACAAGGTGCTGCTGGCCTTATGAGCGCTCTAAGCAATAGTAAACACGATGGTAGTCTTTTAGACAACCTTGGTGGCTTTTTTGGCGGAGGTGTAAATGAAGACTCAAAAATTGATGGTCTTGGTATACTAGGACATGCACTTGGCGGCTCTCAAGATAATGTTGTTGGTGCGCTTTCAAAAAAATCGGGAATGGACTCAAACTCGGTGATGCAAATACTACAAGTAGCGGCTCCTATTTTACTAGGATATTTAGGTAAAGAAAAGAGACAACAAAATGTAGATTCACAATCTGGAATAACCAGTTTACTCGGGAATATGATGGCGGGGAATTCTCAAGAAGAACAAGATAAAGAACAATCTCTAATCGAATCTTTATTAGATGGAGATAACGACGGAAGCATTATCGATGATGTTGCCGGAATGGTATTAGGCAATAGTAGCAAAAGTGGTTTAGGCGGAATGATAGGCGGCCTTTTCGGAAAATAATTCTGAGCAAAAATAATAGTAAAACCGTGTTTTGTTAATTAAAGCACGGTTTTTTTAATTTCCCCGGATTTAACAGCCCCTTTGGTCTCTTTTCAGTATTTTTGTAAAAAGAAGTTTCTTATGAAGTATCTACTCTTTTTCATTGCAATTTCCCTAGCGGTTTATAGTTGCGATTCCACAAAATCTACTATGAAAGGTAATACTGATACCTCAGTAGTCGAAAATGACACGATACGTATTGCAAACGATAGTTTGGAATATGAAATCTTAATTATAGAATCTGGTTTTAATTCATGGTTGGTAACGCAACCTCCTCGTCAACATTATGGATTAAACTACCTTGAAAATAAAAATCAATTTTTTGTATCTGAATACAATAGCAGGGTTCGTAGTCCACAACGCTTTAACTCCAATCTGTATCCTCAGGAAATAAACTATGATTACAATACAGATTACGGATATGAAGTAAATTATCTACTTTACAATTACTTTGTCTATTTTCAACAAAAATACAACCAACATTTACCTGGAGGACGACGATGAATAAATTAAAAAAACGATGGAACATCACATCTAATTGGCAACTTACAGTGATTTTTATTGTGTTTGCCATAACTGGAAGCACTTCAGCAAAATTTGCTGCACCTCTAACCGAAGCTATAGGCATTACAGAAGAAAATGGTTGGTATATCTATTGGCCGGTTCGGATTTTAATCATTTTCCCAGCCTATCAAGTTTTACTGGTTTTCTTTGGTTGGCTCTTTGGAGAGTTTCATTTTTTTTGGAACTTTGAAAAAAAAATGCTGTGTAGTATGGGATTTCGTTTTATTAAATAGTACTTCACAATAAATCCCGTAAAAGACAAAATGCTAAATTTATCACAAAAAAATTATTGCATTTTAAATAGGGCAATAGTTTTATATATTTGCAAATTGAAGAAAAATTCTTATAAAAAGAAGAGTCTATATGTTTCTTAGAAATAGAATTGTACAAATAATAGCATCTACTATATGTATGGTAGTTTTTTTGCTGCCTATTACTGTACAGTTTTTACATTCTTTAGAAGGGCATGAAGAAACTGTTTGCACAGATACTTCTACGCACATTCATGAAGATAGTCCTGAGTGTCAAATTTGCCACTTTAACATAGCTTCTTTTAACTATGATACAGAGAGTTATCCTGAACTTGAAGTATTACCCCCCCCTTTTAAAGTTGAAAATAACTTTTCTCCTTTACCACTTCAATCAAATAAAAAAAATTACTTTCAATTAAGAGCACCCCCGCATAATTTTAGTTAATCAATAAAAGGAAATTTTTATTTTAATTAAAATATATGCGAACGTATGCATTAGTAATACTGGTATTATACAGTATTACTGCTATATCACAAAATTGTAACAACAATCTTTCTGGTACTGTAAAAGACTCTCACGATAATTCTCCGTTAGTTGGTGCAACACTTATTGTTGCAGGAACGGAACAAGCCGTGCAGACTGATCTTGATGGTAACTATACCATAACAGGGTTGTGTAATCAAGAATATTCTATACAAATTTCACATCCTGAATGTTTAACTAAAGGGTATACTATAAAAGTTTCTGGTGCTACAACCAAAAACTTTAAGTTAGAGCATCATTTAGAAGAACTGAATCAAATTACTATTGATGGGAAAGTGTATAAGGACAAATCTAAAACGCTTATACAAAGTGGACTTTCAATAGAAGAGATTGAAAAGTTCAGTAATGGTTCATTGGGAGACGCTTTAAATAGTTTAAGTGGAGTTTCTTCTTTAAATACAGGTAATACTGTGGTTAAACCATTAATTAATGGACTTCATAGCAGTCGTGTTGTTATAATTAATAATGGCGTTAGAATGGAAGACCAGGAATGGGGGTCTGAACATGCACCAAATGTAGATATTAATTCAGCTGGTAAACTAACTCTTATAAAAGGAGCTGGAGCGTTACAATACAGTGGCGATGCTGTGGGAGGCGTTATTATTTCCGAAGCGGCAAAAGTACCTGTAAAAGATAGTCTATATGGAAAAACTTTATTTTCAGCAGCATCAAACGGTAGAGGTACAACTGTCTCGTCACAACTTACTAAAAGCTATCAGAATGGCTGGTTTGGCACGGTACAAGGAACTTTAAAACGTTTTGGGGATTTTGAGACGCCAGATTACATATTAAGTAATACAGGAACTTCCGAAAGAAACGCCTCTATTAACATTGGTCTTAATCGTTTTGATTATGGGATTGAAGGATACTATTCTATATTCAAAAATGAAATAGGCATTTTGAGAGCTTCACATTTAGGAGGTGCGCAGGACCAAATAAATGCAATTAACAGTAGAGAGCCATCAATTATTAGAGATTTCACCTATAACATTGATGCACCAAAGCAAGACGTTACACATCATTTAGCACGTTTAAAAGCTTTTAAAAGGTTTGAAAGCATAGGAAAACTTAGCTTTCAATATGATTTTCAAGCAAACCATAGATTGGAGTATGATATACGTCGGGGAGATGATAAAGATAAGGCTTCTTTAGACCTGGACCTTAAAACTCATACTATAATGCTCGATTTGGAATCAAAATTATCCAATTCATTAAACTTAAAATCGGGTATTCTAGGACGTTATCAAAATAATTTTGCTGATCCAAACACTGGTGTTAGACGTTTAATCCCTGATTATGATAAGTATGAAATTGGAGCTTATTTAATTGCAGATTACGATTTGAATGATGATTGGCTACTAGAAATCGGGGGTCGTTTTGATTATACCTATATGGATGTATTTAAATTCTACCGTACTTCCTTTTGGGAATCTCGAAACTATGACCAGCTATTTCCTGAAATTGTAGTAGAAGAATTAGGCAATCAAATTTTAACGAATCCAGAGTATAATTTCTATAACGCTTCAGGAACTGTAGGAACCACCTATTCTTTCAATGAAGATTACAAACTCTTTTTTAATTATTCTTTAGCCTCTAGAGCGCCAAACCCTTCAGAGCTATTCAGTGAAGGTTTACATCATTCGGCTTCTAGAATAGAATTGGGTGATTTACGATTTAATTCTGAAATTGGTCATAAATTCTCCTTAACATTTCAACGTGAAAAAAACGTCTTTAGCTTTTCTATCAATCCATACATAAATATAATTAACGATTTTATTGTTATTGAACCTACCGAAATACAACAGACAATTAGAGGTAATTTTCAAGTATGGGAATACAGACAAACCAATGCAGAATTGCTAGGTGTTGATATAGATGCATCCTATTCTTTTGCAGAAAATTTCCGCTTTGAACATCAATTTTCATTAGTTAAAGGCTATGATCGTACTAATGATACCCCTTTAATAAGCATACCGGCAGTTAACACCAAAAATGGAATTGTTTATCAAAAACCTGAACTTAACTCTTTAAGATTATCACTGCAAAGTGAGTACGTATTTCGTCAAAATGAATTTCCCAATACTAATTTTGAAGTCTTCATACCAGAAACACAAACCACAGAAATTGTGGATGTAAGTACACCGCCAGAGGCATATCACCTTTTGGACTTCGACTCAAGTATTGACTTTAAACTAAACAATAAATCGACGCTTACAGTAGGATTGGGTATAAAGAATCTATTTAACACCTCTTACCGAAATTACCTAAATCGTTTGCGCTATTACGCAGATGACTTGGGTAGAAACTTTTTATTAAACCTTAAAATTGATTATTAAACCTTTTAAACAGAAACTATGAAAAATTTGAAATCAGTAAGTATATTATTTTTTGCTTCGCTACTATTTATTGCTTGTTCAAGCGACGATGAAAACCCGGAACCAGTAAATGAAGAGGAAATAATAACAACAGTGACAGTAACCCTTACACCAGATGACGGTGGAACTCCCGTAACACTAGTAACAAGAGATTTAGACGGAGATGGACCTAACGAACCGGTTATTACTGTATCTGGTAACTTAAATGCAAACACATCATATAATGGTGACATCATTTTGTTAAATGAAACAGAAGACCCTGCTGAGAATATCACAGAAGAAGTTGTGGAAGAAGCTGAAGAGCACCAGTTTTTCTATACTATAGCTGGAGGTCTTAATGCTAGCACAGAATATAGTAATTATGATAGCGATGACAACCCGTTGGGTACAAAATTCATTTTAAGTGCTGGAGATGCAAGCGCAGGTACTTTAACTTTCACCTTACGCCACGAACCTAAAAAACCAAATGATGGTACTTTAGGCGATGCAGGTGGTGAAACAGATATTGAAGCCACTTTTAATGTAACTGTAGAGTAGTTTTAGCTAAGTAACTTTGTTCTCGAGTTAAGCTTAAGCTTTTACTACAAAACCTCTCTAATTAATTAGAGAGGTTTTTTGTTTATATAAATTCGTATTTTAGCTTTACTCATTTACCCTAACTTCAATAGTTTGTGGCACAGGATCTTTTTTCCCTTGCCAAACATAAGTATATAGCCACATTAACGTAAATGTTGGTACAAAGTCTGTAATTGGGAGTATTTCTTCTACAAATACTATTATGGAAGCTATTTTTCCTTGCTCGCCTTCATACATATCGCTCATTTTCTTAGCAGCGTAAGGCGCCCAGATTATATCTAAGAAAGGCCCTACTAAAGGAATAAACATCGTTACCATACCTACGGCATCGTAGATAAGTCCTTTTTTTAATATTCTATATTTTGAATGTTTCATAGTGGTTTTCGGTTATTTATTAATTATAACGCAAAAAACCTGCCAAAAATTATGATAAGTCGTTGCTAATCAGTTTAAGGAACTCATCGCGAGTTTCAATTTTCTCAAATTGTCCACGAAATCCTGAAGTGGTAGTCACACTATTTTGCTTTTGAACGCCACGCATCATCATACATAAATGCGAAGCTTCAATAACGACAGCAACTCCTTGCGGTTTTAGCGTATCATTAATACATTCTAAAATATCGTGCGTTAAACGTTCTTGCACTTGCAATCTTCTAGCAAATACATCTACTATTCTAGGTATTTTACTAAGCCCTACAATATGACCGTTGGGAATATAAGCGATATGTGCTTTCCCAAAAAATGGCAGCATATGGTGCTCGCATAACGAATACAGCTCTATATCTTTAATAATTACCATGTCGTGGTAATCTTCAGCAAACATGGCAGATTTTAATATTTCCGCAGGATCTTGAGAGTTACCAGAGGTTAAAAATTGCATGGCTTTTGCTGCTCGTTCTGGAGTTTTTAAAACGCCTTCTCTATTTACGTCTTCCCCTAGCCTAGTCAGTATTTCAGAAAAATTAGTTTTTAAATCATCTGTGACAGATTCATTGTACTCTTCAAAGAATTTATAGGACGCCATTAAGTAGTTTTTAGTTTATCGGAATAGTATTTATTTATTTTATCAATTTTCGGGTTGATAATATATTGGCAGTACGGTTGCTGCTTGTTTTGGTTATAATAATCGTGGTGATCTATTTCAGCTTTATAAAAAGCATCTAGTGGTTTCACCTCGGTTACAATTGGGTTTTCAAAAACATTTTTATCGGTCAGCAAGGTAATAAAATCTTCTGTTTTTTGTTGCTGCTCTTCGGTGGTATAAAATATAGCACTTCTATACTGTGTTCCTACGTCGTTGGCCTGTCGGTTTAACGTAGTAGGATCGTGCGTAGCGAAAAATATCTCAAGTAAGGTTTCCAGTTTTACTTCTGCAGCATCAAAAGTTACTTCTACAGCTTCTGCATGACCAGTTCTACCTGAAACTACTTCCCGGTAGGCAGGGTTTTTAATGTTCCCACCAGCAAATCCTGGGACTACAGATTCTACACCTTCAATGCGTTGAAAAACAGCTTCGGTACACCAAAAGCATCCTCCAGCAAATACAATTTGTTTATTATCTTTTTCCATATATTTTTTTCTTTTATAAAACTACAAAGTGTACTGTTTGTATATTTCCGTTTAACAAATAATTAATGTCTTATTTAAAAGAAACATTGCGTTTCTGTCTTCAAAACAGTACTTTCACGTTCTTATTAAATAGTCATGATTTTAGCTGAAAACTTACATAAACACTATGATGATCTTCACGTATTAAAAGGAGTTGATCTTCATATACAAAAGGGGGAAATCGTCTCTATTGTCGGTGCTTCTGGTGCAGGAAAAACCACATTATTGCAGATTTTAGGTACGCTTGACAATTCAGAAAAGCACGAAGGAAAACTACAAATAAACGAGATTGACGTTAAAACACTAAAGCGAAAAGAGTTAGCGAAATTCCGAAATGAAAATTTGGGTTTTATTTTTCAGTTTCATCAATTACTACCTGAATTTACAGCATTAGAAAATGTTTGTATTCCTGCCTTCATAAAAAAAACACCAAAAGCTGCAGCCGAAAAAAGAGCCAAAGAATTACTTTCTTTCCTAGGGTTGTCACACCGTGAAGATCATAAACCGAATGAACTTTCTGGTGGAGAACAACAACGGGTTGCGGTAGCTAGAGCCTTAATTAACAATCCGGCCATCATTCTTGCCGATGAGCCCAGTGGAAACTTAGATACCGAAAGTGCCGAAAACTTGCATAACCTGTTTTTTAAGCTTCGGGACGAGTTTGGGCAAACCTTTGTCATTGTAACCCATAACGAGGAGTTGGCAGAAATGGCAGACCGTATGCTCGAAATGCAAGACGGTAAGATTTTACGATAGTATATGCGAAAAGCAGAATTGAAACGATTTTTAGACGAAAAAGCTGCTTACTATAATCAACCGCTTTTTATTGAAAGCGATCCTATACAAATACCCCATCAGTTTTCTAAAAAGGAAGATATTGAAATAGCTGGCTTTTTAGTCGCAACCATTGCGTGGGGTAACCGTAAAAGCATTATTAAAAATGGGAAACGGCTCATGCAGTTAATGGGTAACTCCCCACACGATTATATTTTAAATTTTTCAGAAGATAAACACAGCGAATCCCTTTCAGGCTTTGTACATCGCACCTTCAACAGTGATGATTTGGTCTATTTTATGAAAGCCCTTCAGTATATCTATAAAGAACACAAGGGTTTAGAGGGTGTTTTTTCTACATTTTCTGAAGAAGATACGCTCCAGCCAGCCATTCATCACTTTAAAAAAGTGTTTTTTAGCCTTCCACATTTAAAACGAACTGAAAAACACGTGAGCGATCCGTTAAAAAATTCCGCAGCAAAGCGAATTAATATGTTTTTACGGTGGATGGTGCGTAACGACAGTACGGGAGTAGATTTTGGTATATGGAAGAGCTTATCCCCTTTTCAGCTTTCTTGTCCTTTAGACGTTCATAGCGGAAGAGTTGCCAGAAGCCTTTCCCTTTTAAAACGAAAGCAAAACGACGCAAAGGCTTTGACCGAACTGGACAACTCTCTACGTAAATTAGACCCGGCAGACCCTGCTAAATATGATTTTGCCTTATTTGGCTTAGGGGTTTTTGAAGCGTTTTAGACTAAATTATTCTTTCAATATTTCAATAGGAATCTTAACAAAATTTTTAGTAATTTTACAAGATTATAATTTAATGAATAAACTGGGTTTTTACCCATAGGAGGAAATTAATTTGATAACACCAGCCATTCCAGCTAATGAGCAGGAACGACTAGCAGCATTGAGGTCTTACCAGATGCTGGATACGCTTCCGGAAAAAGATTTTGATACAATTACTACCTTAACGGCAAGTATTTGCGATGTACCTATATCCTTTATTACTCTAATGGATGCAGATCGTAATTACTTAAAGTCTCATCATGGAATTAACTTACAAGAGTCCCCACGAGATACTTCATTTTGCGGACATGCCATTGTAGATAATGCTGAAGTTTTTTTAGTGAAAGATGCTCTTAAGGATATACGTTTTAAGGACAACCCTGTTGTAACTGAGCAAAATATTCGCTTTTATGCAGGAGTGACGCTTTACACTCCAGACGGATATGCGCTCGGAACACTCTGCATATTAGACAATAAACCAAGAGAGCTTACCGATAAACAAATAAATGCATTAAAAGCATTAGCATCTCAAGTTGTTAATTTATTAGAAGAGCGAAAAAAGAATATCGCGTTACAAAAACTTCAAAAAGAACTTAAAGAAAACAATGAGCAACTAAAAAACTTCGCTGGTATTATATCGCACGATATGAAAATGCCCTTGGCGAATATGATTATTACTACAGATATTCTAAAAAAGAAATATGGTGAAAGCATGGATGATCAAGGCATTGAGTACCTTGATTATTTAAAACAATCTTCATTTACTTTAAGCGAATATATAACTGGGTTGTTAGAACATTATGAAAGTGATAAAACTTCACAAAAATCGTTTGAAGAGTTTGATACGCTTCATTTGTTTGAAGAAATTGTAGAGCTGCTAAATATTAATGTAGATTGCGAAATTAACCTTCCTGAAGATAATCTTGAAGTCTCTTGTAATCGTGCAGCATTAGAGCAGATATTGATAAATCTTATTGGTAATTCCTTAAAATACAACGATAAAGATAAAATTGTTATCGATATTGATTGCGAAAAGAAAAATGGGATGCTCTTTATTAAAATTTCAGATAATGGAGTGGGTATCGAAAAAGAAAAAATAGTTAATATATTCGAACTATTTACCACCCTTGGAACATTAGATAGAAATGGTAAAAAAGGAAATGGGATTGGGCTTTCTACAGTAAAAAAATTAATTACCAATCTTGGTGGTGATATATCGGTTGCTTCAGAATTAGGAAAAGGCACGACTTTTGACTTCTCTATAGAGTGTAAATAAAAAGGATTTAATTTTTTTATTCTGGCAAAACCCAAATTGAAATTCTTTCGTACATATACTATCTTATGGCTTTTCCTCAACCCCAAAACAACGAAAAAGAGCGTTTAGACGCTCTTAAAGAATATAAATTACTAGATACCCCAACTGCTCCAGATTTTAATAACATTACAAACCTGGCAGCAAGTGTGTGTAATATGCCTATTGCATTTGTATCCCTTATTTACAAAGCCAATAATCATTTGCTATCATGTTATGGCATCTCATTAGATAAAACCCCAAGGAATATTTCTTTCTGTACCCGGGCCATTCAAAGCCATGAAAGAATATATATGGTAAACGATACCCATAAAAATGAACTCTTTAAAGATAATCCTATTGTAGATAAATACAAGGTACAGTTTTATGCTGGTGTGCCTTTAATTAACCCAGAAGGATACGCTTTAGGGACTCTGTGCGTGTATGATCATATACCAAGAAAATTGACAAATGTACAGTGTGATACGCTTGTCGCGTTGGCCGAACAAATAGTGAATCTATTAGAGTTAAGAAAGAAAAACCATTTATTGCGTGATGCAGAGAATGAACTTCTTAAACGCAACAAACAACTTGAAAACTTTGCAAATGTTGTTTCGCACGATTTAAAATCACCTTTGGCAAACATAACTTCCTTAACAAGAATGCTGCGAGAAGATAACGAAAGCAATCTAACTGAAGACTCCCTGCTATACCTAGACTATTTAGAGGAATCATCAGATACTCTCAAAGAATACATCAATGGTATTTTAGGGTATTATAAAGCTACTACCCTATTAGATGATCAAAAAACAGACATTACTTTAAAGTCATTTTTTGAAAAGATTAAAGAGATGCTTATTATCCAACATGCTGTTTTTAAATATCCAACTGAAGGTGTTGTTAAAAACATACATGAAGCTGCCCTTACCCAGATTGTCCTCAACTTAGTTGATAACGCCTTAAAGTATAACACTTCGGAAACTGCGAGAATAGAAATAACTTATGAAAATTTAGAAGATTACCATCAATTTACAATAAAAGACAATGGTATAGGGATTGATAAAAGGATTCAAGGAGATATTTTTGATCTTTTTAAAACCACTGGTGTTAAAGACCGCGAAGGTAAACAAGGAACGGGTATTGGATTGGCTACCGTTAAAAACCTAGTCAATAAAATGGGTGGAAGTATTTCTCTTGAATCAGATATTGGAAAGGGAAGTACCTTTATCTTTACGCTAAAGAAATAGCGATTATTCATTAAGCATTTTATATATTTGAGCAATTAATCAAAAGGATGCAGTTTCAACACCCAGAACTTCTTTACGCCCTCTTTTTACTGCTCATCCCCATATTTATCCATCTTTTTCAATTACGGCGTTTTAAACAAGTAGATTTTACCAATGTTGCTTTTTTAAAGAAAGTAACCATACAAACGCGTAAAAGTTCCCAACTTAAAAAGTGGATCACCCTCTTATTGCGCCTATTAGCATTAGCCAGTATTATAATTGCATTTGCCCAACCGTTTACCGCAACCAAAACAGCGTTGAATACCAATAAAGAAACGGTTTTGTACATTGACAACTCCTTTAGTATGCAAGCAAAAGGGACGAATGGCCCATTGCTAAACCGAAGTTTACAAGAACTGTACAACCTACAAATACCTTCAGAAAAAATCAGTTGGTTTACCAACAATTCAACCCATAAAAATGTTTCATTACAGGATTTTACAAGTGAAATACTTTCCGTTTCCTATGCACAAGGACAATTATCACTTTCTGAAGTACTACTAAAAGCAAACCAACTTTTTTCAGATTCTGAAGCTTCTAATAAACGATTGATTCTTATTTCAGATTTTCAACAAAACGAAACCTTCCCAGAAGTCCCTGAAAATATAACCATTAATACTGTTCGGCTACAACCGGTAAATACTAATAACATAACTGTTGATTCTGTTTATATTTCCTCAAAAAATGGACAGAACATCCAACTTAAAGTCGATGTTTCGGCAAGTGGGGAGGTGCCGGAAAGTGTCCCGGTTTCCCTTTTCAATGGAGAATCATTAGTGGCTAAAACCGCAGTTGATTTTTCGTCAAACAACTCCAATACCACAGTTTTTGATATTGAAAATACTTCAGACTTTAAAGGAAGGTTAGAAATAACAGACCCTAACCTACCCTATGACAACAACTTGTTTTTTAGCATCAATGCGCCAAAAAAAATAAAAGTCCTTTCTATCAATGAAGCCGATTCCGGTTTTTTACAGCGGTTGTTCAACCAAGAAGAGTTTGAGTACACACAGCAAACACAGAACAGCTTAAATTATAACAATATACCCAATCAAGATTTTATCATTATCAATCAGCTTACTGCTATTCCAGCATCGTTGGTTACTGCTATACAATCCTTTAGCGCTAATGGTGGTAGCGTGTTGGTAATCCCTTCAGAACAAGCAGAGATAAACGATTATAATAATTTGTTAGCTACGTTAGGAATGGGAAGTTTTTCAGGAAAGATTTCTTCTGAAAAGCAGATAACACAGATTGTTTTCGATCATCCGTTGTACCAAAACGTTTTTGAAAAAAGGGTGGTAAACTTTCAATATCCTACTGTAAATTCCTATTATCAGGCCAATACCAATGCTACTTCTGTTCTAAACTATGAAGATGGAAAGCCGTTTATATTTCAGAAAAGCAACACCTACTTTTTAAGTGCCCCTATTAATCTGGAAAATTCAAATTTTCAAAACTCACCTTTAATTGTTCCTACCTTTTACAATATGGCGCAGCAAAGTTTGGCATTACCCAATTTGTATTACACCATCGGGAAGCAAAATAATTTTGATATCCCGGTTCAGTTAATGGAAGATGAGATACTTAAAATTAAAGACAGTAGCAATGTGTTCATTCCGTTGCAACAAACTAAAGCCAATAAAGTAGCAGTAACAACTATTGAAGAACCCGCTACTTCCGGAACTTTTGATATAGTAAAAGAGACTGACTTTATTACGAATATTAGTTATAACTTTAACCGAAACGAAAGCAATTTACAGTATTTAAACACTGAAAACTGGAACGGTGTAAATAATAATGCATCCATTTCAGAACTTTTTGATAGTATAACAGAAGCAAATAATATAAACAGTTTTTGGAAATGGTTTGTTATTTTTGCGGTACTGTTCTTACTAATAGAGATGCTGGTTTTAAAATTTTTCAAGTAATGCTTAAGTTGAACCTCATAATACCAAAGTCTGCTAACTAAAAGAAAACCGATGGATATACTTATAAAAGCCGCAACCATACTGGACCCTCAAAGCAAGCACCATACTAAAAAGAGGGATATACTTATTGAAAACGGTACGATTAAAAAGATTGCAGCAACACTTAAAAACCCTAAAAAAGTAAAAGAGGTTTCTTTAGAAAACTTGCACGTTTCACAAGGATGGTTTGACAGCAGTGTATCATTTGGTGAACCAGGTTTTGAAGAACGCGAAACCATCCAAAATGGTCTGCAAACAGCAGCTGAAAGTGGTTTTGCACATGTGGCCGTTAATGCCAACACCCAACCGGTTACCGATAGTAAATCGAACATCAAGTTTTTAAAATCACAAGCTCATAACAATGCGGTGTCCCTCTACCCTATTGGCGCGCTTACGGTAAAAAGTGAAAGCAAAGATTTAGCTGAGTTGTATGATATGCAAAACGAAGGCGCCATTTCGTTTTACGATTATAAAAAACCCATTGCCAATGCCAACCTCTTAAAAATTGCCTTGCAATACACCCAGAATTTTGATGGTTTGGTACAATCATTCCCCTTAGATTATTCGG
>NZ_CAXBCK010000036.1:0-38626 GCF_963974425.1 uncultured Marixanthomonas sp. | reverse complement strand
CGGAAATGCTCTAAGTAGAATAGTTCTCTTTTAGAACGTCCACCGTACCAATACGTGACTTTACGACCGGTTTTTAATGTTTTGAATAAGTGATATAAGTGCGAACGCATCGGTGCCATTCCAGCTCCACCACCAACATAAAGCATTTCAGCTTCTGATTCGTTTATAAAGAACTCTCCAAAAGGACCAGAAATAGTTACTTTATCTCCTTTTTTAGCGTTAAATATATATGAAGAAGCAATACCTGGGTTTACATTCATCCATCCATTCTTTTCTCTATCAAACGGTGGCGTTGCAACACGTACGTTAAGCATAATCTCACGACCTTCGGCTGGGTAAGAAGCCATAGAATACGCTCTTTCAACCATTTCGTCATTCTTCATTACTAATGGTCGCAAGCCAAACTTATCCCATTCTGCTTCAAACATATCTGGTGTTGCATGCTCTTCTGGGTGTGCGGTGATATCCATATCTTCGAATTTCACTTCACAAGGTGGAATTTCAATTTGAATATATCCACCCGCTTTGTAGTTCATATCTTCAGGGATCTCTACTACAAATTCTTTAATGAACGAAGCTACGTTATAGTTACGAACTACAGTTGCTTCCCATTTTTTAATTCCAAAGACTTCTTCAGGAATATGAATATTCATATCCTGTTTTACCTTTACTTGACAAGAAAGACGTGCCCCTTCTTTTATCTCCTTACGAGTAAAGTGAGGTGTTTCAGTAGGAAGTGCTTCTCCACCACCTTCTAAAACGTGACATTCACATTGAATACACGTTCCACCTCCACCACATGCAGAAGGAAGGAATATCTTTTTCCCACTAAGGGTGGAAAGTAATGTCCCGCCAGACTCTACTTCTAATTCCTTTTCGTCGTTAATGGTAATGGTTACTGGACCAGAAGGTGACAGCTTTTGCTTTGTAAAAAGTAAAAGTGCAACCAATAATAAGGTAAGTACCAAAAAGGCAACAACAGTTGCTATAATAACTCCTAATGTGCTTGCTGCTAAAAACATATTAATTTTTTGTTAGTAGGGTTGAAACTTCAGGTGTTTCAGTTGATTCTATTTTTTCTTCCACTTGAGTTCCTAAACTCTCTGGATCACTATCTAAAGATGGTTTTTCTTCATCTCCACCGGTTAACATTCCACCGAAACTCATAAAACCAATTGCCATTAAACCTGTAATGATAAAGGTAATTCCTAACCCACGTAATGGAGCTGGAACATTTGAATAACGAATTTTCTCCCGAATGGCAGCAATGGCAACAATAGCCAAAAACCAACCAATACCAGAACTAAAACCGTAATTAAGGGCTAAATCAAAGCTTGCAATTTCTCTTGATTGCATAAATAATGAACCTCCTAAAATGGCACAGTTTACCGCAATCAACGGAAGGAAAATACCTAATGAATTATATAATGAAGGAGAAAACTTCTCCACAACTATTTCTACTAATTGTACCATTGTTGCAATGGTAGCAATGAATAAAATAAAAGAAAGGAAACTTAAGTCGTAATCTGCATATTCTGCACCTAACCAAGTTAAGGCTCCTTCTTGCAATATATATTGATCTAACAACCAGTTAAGAGGCACTGTTACTGTTAATACAAATATTACAGCAGCCCCTAAACCAACAGCTGTGCTAACTTTTTTAGATACAGCCAAGTATGAACACATACCTAAAAAGTATGCGAACACCATGTTATCTACAAAAATCGATTTAAAAAATAATTCTAAATGCTCCATTTTTTTATAGTATTGAGTATTGACGTATTAGTTTTGAAATAGCTTCGCTGCTAATACTTCAGTACTTTTAGTTTTCTTCTATTAACTCTTTGTTCTTACTACGTTGTACCCAAATAATAATACCAACTACAATCAATGCCATAGGAGGTAATACCATAAAGCCGTTATTTTCATAACCTATTGCATAAAGTCCAGTTTTTTCAACAGGATTACCTAGTACTGGAAATCCAAATAAAGTTCCTGAACCTAATAACTCACGAAAGAAACCGACAATTATAAGAATAACTCCGTATCCAGCTGCGTTACCAATTCCATCAAGGAAAGAGCGCCAAGGTTTGTTCCCTAATGCAAAGGCTTCAAAACGCCCCATAATAATACAGTTGGTTATAATCAATCCAATAAATACTGATAATTCTTTACTAAGAGAATAAGCAAACGCTTTCAATACTTGGTCTACGATAATTACCAAAGTAGCTACAACAATCAGTTGTACTATGATTCGTATTTTAGAAGGAATTATATTTCGCATTAGCGAAATTACTACGTTTCCAACTCCCATTACAAATAACACAGATACTGCCATTACAATAGATGGCTTTAATTGTGCGGTAATTGCCAATGCTGAACAAATTCCCAATACCTGAATGGTAATCGGGTTATTGTCCGCCAATGGGTCCATTATTAATTTACTGTCTTTCTTTGAAAGTAATCCCATAGCTTATTGATTTAATTTTTTGAAATAAGGTACGTACAATCTAATATCCTTTCTCAACATCGCAGCAACACCGTCTCCGGTAATTGTAGCTCCTGCCAAGGCATCAACTTCATTATCGTCCGTATCTATATTTGTAGGATCATTATTACTTTTTGAAACTTCTATACCTTCAAAAGAACCTCCGTTTAAAAAGCTCTCTCCAGTAAAGTCATCCATAAAATAACGTTGTTTTATTTCGGCGCCAAGACCAGGTGTTTCTCCTTTGTGGTCGTAATAAACACCTTGAATGGTCATCGATTTGTCAACTGCAACAAACCCCCAAATAGCATCCCATAGTCCTTTTCCTCGCACTGGGATTACATATACCTCTTTCCCATCTTTTTTCCCCACAAAAAGTGGTAATCTTCTGGTATACTCAGGATCTTTAGCTTTAGTTTCTTCTTTCTTTATATCAATAAGGTACGCTTCATCATTTTCAGTAATCTCGTCACCTTGAATCACCAATTGCTTCGTGATAAATTTATTAAACTCTCCCTCTACTTTATCAGTAGAAACAAACGTTGCGTCATTGGGGCCTTCATTTTCATTAACACCCATTGCATACAAAATGTTTTGCTGCTTTTCAAAACGTTCGTTTTCCTTAATCTTTGGTTTTAAACCACTGGCAAAACCTGCCAAGATGGAACCTACCACAACTACCATAACTATGGAAAAAATGATAGTATAACTATTTTTATCTGTATTAATCGCCATTACTTATGCGGTTTTAACTTTTAAACGTTTCATTCGTTTTTTAACATTCCCTTGTATTATATAGTGGTCGATGGTTGGTGCAAATACATTCATTAATAGTATTGCTAACATCACACCCTCCGGATACGCTGGGTTAAACACACGAATTAGAATAGATATGAATCCTATTAGAAATCCATATATCCATTTTCCTTTGTTGGTTTGAGAGGCTGTAACAGGATCTGTCGCCATATATACGGCTCCAAAAGCAAATCCACCAATAATTAGATGATGCCAGAATTCCGTATTCATCAATCCGAAAAACTTACTCGAATTATCTATCCATCCAGCTGAAACAACTCCATTGAATATCAAGCCCATTGCCAAAGCACCAAGCACCGTTGACAACATAATACGCCAGCTTCCTATTTTAGTATATATCAAGAATAATGCTCCTATAAGGATTAGCAAAGTAGAGGTTTCTCCTACCGAACCTGGTATAAACCCAAGGAACATATCCATCACACTATAGCCTACTTCGTTATTTTGTGCTAAACTACCTAAGATAGTCTCACCAGAAATTGCATCAGGTTTCCCAGCAGTTTCTACTGCACCGTGCACCCAAACTTTATCTCCACTCATCCACGTTGGATAGGCAAAGAAAAGGAAGGCACGAATGGTTAATGCAGGGTTTAGGATATTCATACCTGTCCCTCCAAAAACTTCTTTCCCAATAACAACACCAAACACAACTGCCACTACTAACATCCATAATGGAATATCGATAGGCACAATTAAAGGCACCAACATACCTGTTACCAAGTATCCTTCTTCCACTTCGTGACCTTTAATTACAGCGAATAAAAACTCTACTGCAAGTCCCACTCCGTAGGAAACAATCACCAATGGAAGTACTTTCCATAATCCGATAACGAAATTAGACCAATTCCAGAATTCACCACTAAAAAAGCCTAATGCTTTTGTGATTTCAGGGTCGGTTTGTAAGTTGGTTTGGTAACCCGCATTAAACATCCCAAAAATTAAGCAGGGAATTAATGCCATAATCACCGTATTCATCGTACGCTTTAAATCATCTGCCGCTCTAACGTGAGAACCCGAATGTGTGGTTTCGTTGGGCAAGTACAAAAAGGTGTGCAATGCATTAAATGCAGGTGCCATCTTTGTACCCTTATATTTTTGTTTTAGCGTATGTAATTTTTGTTTCAATCCCATAGCGTTATCCTATTTCTTTAATCATTTGATCCAAACCATTGCGAATAATTTGCTGGTGTGGTTGTTTAGATACACAAATAAATTCAGTTAATGCGAAATCTTCGGGAGCTACTTCATACATTCCCAAAGCTTCCATTTCGTCCAAGTCTTTTACCATACAGGCTTTTAATATCTGTAATGGATAAATATCTAATGGGAATACATTTTCGTAATTTCCTGTAATTACAAAAGCTCTGTGCTCTCCATTTGTATTGGTGTCCAATTCGTATTTTTTCTTCGGAAATAACCAAGAAAAAGTCAACGCTCTAGACGGTGAAATTTTATCGAAAACTGGTTTGTTCCATCCAAAAAACTCATAATCGTCTCCTTCAGGAATCACGGTAACCATATTATTGTAATAACCTAAATGTCCTTTTGGTGAAATTTTATTTCCAGTAAGCACATTTCCGCTAATAACACGAACGTTATCTTTATCCAATCCAGAATCGTAAATAAAAGTTGAAACCTCAGTTCCTATTTTCGTCCTGTAATATTTTGGATTTTTTACCGAAGAACCTGCTAATGCAATAATACGCTCAGCATTAAATTTTCCAGTTAATAACAACTCCCCAATAATAACAAGATCTTGAGCAGAAACAGTCCAAACCGTCTCTCCTTTGTTAACGGGATTAATTTTAGCTATCTGTGTACCCACGTTCCCAGAAGGATGTGGACCAGATACTTTATGTAATGAGATGTCTTTTAAATTATCAAAAGAAGAAGTTCCGTTACTACCAACACCAACATGAACAGCACCTTCTGTTAATTTACTAAGTGCAGTAACCGCTGCTTGTAATTCAGCTTCTTTTCCTTTTAAGGTAAAGTCGTAATCTGCAGCCAACGGCGCACTTGCATAACCTGAAATGAAAATTGCTTTTGGCGTGGTTTCGGCATCTGCAATAATATCATAAGGACGTTGTTTAATGAAAGGCCAACAACCAGCTTCAAGCAAACGGCTTTTAATGCTTGCTGCATCTGCCGTGTTTACATCAGTCTTTCCAAAATCTTTATAAGCATCTTGTTGGTCAGCTTCAATTACAATACGCTCAATAACGCGTTTTGCCCCTCTTTCAATAGCCGTTAACGTACCGCTTACAGGTGAAACAAACTTTAAATCTTTGTTTTCTCTTGAATAAAAAACAGGATCTCCAGCTTGTAATTTCCCACCTTCTTTCAATACCATTTTCGGGGTAATAAGGTGAAAATCTGACGGTCTAACGGCAAAGGTCCGTGAGCGCGGTGCATTAGAGAGTGTTTTGTCCGCTTCTCCTTTTAAACGAATATCAAGACCTTTTTTAATCTTAATGTCTTTGGACATAGGATAGTGTGTGTTACATTTATCTTTTTTCCCGAGCCACAAATAGGGCTAAAAATTCGGGTGTGCAAATTTATAAATTTATAACCGCTTTGCACAACAAATAATTATAATTTTATTTAGAAATAAAACCGCGCTATCATACAGCATTAGTTAGGTACAAAATTTGATTATCTTTAAAGAAAATTATTATTTATATGTTTCAGAAGATATTATTCGGCCTTTTACTACTTGGCACACCATCCTTACTTTTTTCACAATTAGCTGAAATTCCAGCTCCTAATTACATTAAAACTATTCAATTTAAGGGCACAAGCGCACAAAGTGAATTACCTGTTATTCGTTTAGGCGAAAGGCTTGAACTCTCTTTTGATGCGCTAAATGGTGAGGAAGAAGATTTTTATTACACTATCACCCACCACAATTTTGATTGGACTGAAAGCGACCTTTCAAAAAGTGAATATTTAAGTGGTTTTGATGATGTACGTATTGAAACGTACGAGAATTCACTGAATACGCTACAAATCTTTTCACATTACACCTTATCTATTCCAAACAGAGAAACGCGAGGCATTTCTAAAAGCGGAAACTATTTACTGTCCATTTTTGACAGCGACAACAACCCCATTTTTTCACGAAAATTTATGGTTATTGAAGAAATTGCAGGCGTGAGTGTAGAGATTAAACGTTCGCGCGACCTTAAATATATAGAAGAAAAGCAGACAGTTCAATTTACCATCAACTCGCCATCCTTACTTCTTATCAATCCGAAACAAACGGTGCACACCTTGGTTATGAAAAATAGTAATTTAAAAACAGCTATTACAAACCTCAAGCCGCAATACACCATTGGTAATGAACTTATTTATAAATACGATAAGGAATCCTCTTTTTGGGGCGGAAACGAGTTTTTATCTTTTGACAACAAAGATGTTCGAGCTGCCGGTAATAATATTAGCCGTATAAGTGTTAGCGATGTGTACGAAAACTACCTATTTACAGACATTGGAAGATTTAATCGCCCGTACACATACAACCCAGATATAAACGGAAATTTTGTAGTACGTAACATTAGCGCTAACAATCAAGATATTGAAGCGGAATATGTTAGGTTGCATTTTAATCTTCAATATTTTGAAGACATTGGCGATAAAGAAATTCATCTCTACGGGAATTTTAATAATTGGACCATAGACGGTTCAACCTATATGAAATATGATCCACAGAGCGATACGTACCGAAACTCTCGTCTATTTAAGCAAGGGTTTTATAACTATAAATATGTAGTAGTAAACCGCGATGGTTCTATTGAACCTGGTGCTATAAGTGGAAATTTTTGGCAAACAGAAAATGATTATACCGTACTGGTTTATTTTAGGGATTTAGGTGCTCGCTATGATCGTATCATTGGGATGGGACGTGGCAATTCAACGAACATTACCAATAACTAAATAACTTTTTACCTTTTACGGTATGAGCAAACACAAACCGGTGCCTTCTAACAGTCGTAAAGCCCGAAAATATCGAGGAACAGAATGTCTTAATTGCGGACAACCTCTGGATTTAAGTGATATTTATTGCCCGTATTGCTCACAATTAAATAGTACTAAACAGCTTTCTTTCAGTGATTTTTTTGCTGAATTTATAAACAGCATTGTTAGTTATGACTCGCGATTACGCTACACGGTAAAAGACCTATTATTTAAACCCGGCACCATAACTCGCAATTATATAAATGGACAACGACTTAAGTACGCAAACCCTTTTCGGTTTTTCTTAAGTGTTTCTATTATCTACTTTATCCTACAAGGGTTTATAGCGTTTATAATACCTGAAGAAAATTCAATGTTTAACGATGATGTCGGAGAACAGATAGAAGGTGAAGATTTTTACGATAAATTTATATCTATAAACGACCAAATAAAGGAAGCTTCAGCAAAAGCCAAAATGGCAGAAGACTCTATTTCTGAAAGAAAAGACAGCATATTTCCCGATAAAGACGTAAAACAAATCGCTTATTTTTCCGAAGAAAGTTTAGACTCTTTAAGTTGGCTAGAAAGTAGTACCGAACGGTTTAAAATGTATCGAGACTTTTATGAAACACATACTATAAAAAAAGCAAGTGTTGCCATGGACAGTCTTAACCACAAAAACACACTATACAACCGGTGGTTATACAACAAAAATGAATCTATAGAGAGGATTAGCAACAATCCAAAAGGATTTTTAGATTATCTATTTAGGAAGATTCCATTCTTTATTTTCTTCTTTACCCCAGTATACGCTCTGTTTTTCTGGCTTATATACTCAAAGAAAAAGCATAATTATATAGATCACACCGTTTTTATATTTCACGTATTTAGCTTTTTGTTTTTAGCATTAATAGCTTGCCTACTTCCAGATACTATTTTAGGGTCTAATCTTTTTCAAAACATCCTTCTTTCATTAATAGGCCCTTTTTACTTTTACAAAGCCCTTCGGAACTTTTATAAGCAAAGCCGTTTTATAACTATTGTAAAATTTGTATTTTTAAATTTCATTTTTTGGATAGGAGCAACTTTTGCCGCCATACTTTTCTTTGCTGCAACAGCTGCCATTTATTAAATATATGGTCGAACAAGTAACAAAAGGTATTAAAATTTCGGTTATTTCAAGGTTTGAAGGAACTTTGATTAACCAACAAAGAGAATGCTACACGTTTTCATATACCATCACTATAGAAAACCAAAGTAAAAATACGGTTCAGCTTTTAACGCGCTATTGGAAAATAAAAGACGCTTTAAAGCGTACCGAAATAGTAAAAGGAGAAGGAGTTATTGGGGTTAAACCCGTAATTCCACCAGGAGAAAAACACACCTACAGCAGTGGCTGCCTGCTTACGTCTCCTATCGGCTCTATGGAAGGGTATTACACCTTAATAGATCTTAATGCTAAAACAAGGTTTAGAGTGCCAATTCCTGTCTTTAAACTACACGCCGCCTTTGCTTTAAACTAGATTTAAAAAGTTTCTGTTACAATTTTTTCCTCTTGAAGATCTTCGTAACGCATTGCTACATTTTTATTTTTTACAACCTGAGTAATGCTTTTCGTTTTTACAAATCCGCGATCCATTATTACGTCTACATCAAGATTTCCCTCTCCAGCGGTTTTATGAAACTGCAGCAACTCTGTAGCACTTGGCTTTAAATTTTCAAATAAGAATGTTGAGAACCATTTTTCGCGTTTTTCTTTCATTTCTTTGGTATATAATAAAGAGGAAGACCAAATTTGTGGAGCAAGTGGTTTTTCAGTAAAGTGAACTTCTTTTTCATCCCAAACAAGTTCGAATAATCGTAAGTGATTAGACCAATCTACCATAATAAGCGTAAAAGGCTCTATTCCTTCAAAATTGTAGTTGTCTATTTCTGAAACAGCATCATCTGAAGTTAGCAAATCGGTCACAATAATACCCCGGCTCATTCTATAGGAGTCTTTACGCTCATGCGCTGTAAAACCTCCATTTAACAAACAAATAAGGCGTTTTTTGTCGCTTACCCCTATCCAAGTGCCACCAGCCAATTCATCTTTAGGAAACAATAATCGAGTATTCTTTTCTGAATACACTTTAGGAGCCAATGTACTGCGACCGGGAGCTTCGTCCCTGTTAGAGGTTAACACAAAGCCATCATTAGAAGTTGGAATAAAAGTAAGGGTACACATATTTTATAATAGTCAATAATTCTTTTTGAAAATTACAAAAAACAAAACTCAATCTATGGTATCAACTAGGCAAAGTTTCTCTTTAAAAAACAAGCTCTGTCAGCTTCTATAAACGAATAACTTAACAACTCAATAACATAAATTCTCCAACCTAAATTTGTACCTTTGCAGCCTTATAATAAGTACAAACCGATAAAAAAATAATATACCTATGGGAAAAGGATTTTTTGAAGTACCGGTAGCCGAAAACGAGCCAATTTTGAGCTACGCTCCCGGAACTCCTGAACGAGAAGAAGTTTTAAAAGCCTACAAAGAAATGTACAACAGCACTATAGATGTGCCACTTTACATTAATGGGAAACATATAGAAACTGGAGACACTGCTACTATGGCGCCTCCACACGATCACAAACACGCTTTAGGTGTGTATCATAAAGCTGAAAAAAAGCACATTGAAGATGCTATTGAAGGCGCTCTTGAAGCGAGAAAAAAATGGGCTACGATGCCTTGGGAAAACCGAGCTGCCATTTTTCTTCGTGCTGCCGAATTAATTGCTGGGCCATACCGTGCAAAAATTAATGCCGCTACTATGTTGGGGCAGTCTAAAAATATTTTTCAAGCTGAAATTGATTCCGCTTGTGAATTGATTGACTTTTTACGTTTCAACGTTCAGTCAATGATTGAAATCTATAAAGAACAACCAGAATCTACATCGGCTGCTTGGAATAGGTTAGAGTACCGCCCATTAGAAGGTTTTGTATATGCTATCACTCCTTTTAACTTTACTGCAATCGCCGGAAACCTTCCGTCAAGTGCTGCGTTAATGGGCAACGTTGCTATCTGGAAACCAAGTGACAGCCAAGTTTATTCAGCAAAAGTAGTTTTAGATGTATTTAAAGAAGCTGGTGTGCCAGACGGTGTAATCAATATGGTGATGGGAGATCCAGAAATGATTACAGATACAGTATTGGCAAGCCCTGACTTTAGCGGCTTGCATTTTACAGGATCTACTAATGTATTTAAAAATATATGGAAACAGATAGGAAACAACATCCACAACTATAAAACATACCCTCGAATTGTAGGGGAAACAGGTGGAAAAGATTTTATTGTTGCGCACAAAACATCAAACCCGAAACAAGTAGCAACCGCTATTTCAAGAGGTGCTTTTGAATTTCAAGGTCAAAAATGTAGTGCGGCCAGCCGTTGCTACATCCCTAAAAGTATTTGGGGCGATGTGAAAAAATATGTTCAGGAAGATATAAAGTCCTTTAAAATGGGAACCCCTGAAAATATGGACAACTTCATCAATGCCGTAATCCACGAAGGTTCTTTTGATAAATTGGCTAGCTATATTGACCAAGCTAAAAAAGATGATAATGCAGAGATTGTAGCTGGTGGTGAATATGACAAAAGCGAAGGATATTTCATTCAGCCTACGGTTATTAAAACTGAAGACCCGAAATACACGACTATGTGTACGGAGCTTTTCGGACCTGTAGTAACTATTTATGTGTACGAAGATGATAAATGGGAAGAAACCCTTCATTTAGTAGATGAAACTAGTGAATACGCTTTAACTGGCGCTGTATTTAGCGAGGATCGTTACGCATTGCAACAAGGAGTTGATATTCTTGAAAATGCTGCTGGTAACTTCTACTTAAACGATAAACCAACAGGTGCTGTTGTAGGACAACAACCATTTGGCGGCGCTAGAGCCAGCGGAACAAACGATAAAGCAGGTAGTAAATTAAACCTGTACCGTTGGATTTCTCCTCGTATGGTGAAAGAAACCTTTGTTTCGCCTACGGATTATAGATATCCTTTTTTAGGTGACAACTAGTTCTTATTATATTAAACATAAAAGAGGCTGTCTTGTTTAGACAGCCTCTTTTTTTTCTAATTTCTCCTTACCTCTTTAAAGGAAAGCAACCAATGAAATCGAAAAGTTTAAAACTTAATTACATTTCTTTTCACTAAACTCATCGACTCCAATATTATAAATACCGCCTAAAGCGACTTTAAACAGTCTACTTTATAATCTCAATTTTGTTTTCTTTATTCAAACACCTTTTCTACACCTACTTTAGCAACTTGAGCGTTTTTAGCAGTATTGGCAGCATCTACTACCATTACAACCAAGCTTAAATTATCTTTTACATAATCAGCAGGAATTGTAGTAGAAACACTTTTGTTATAAGCTTCAAACCCTGGAGTACTCGGTATAGCGTCTCCTAAAACTGCAGTCATCGACTTTCTCAAAACGTGATTGTGCTCAAAACTTGGAATAGGATCTCCCATGCCATAATATGGACTACTCTCGTCCTCATCGTAATAATTAGTCTGGTCGTAAAGAATACCACTTTCCAATAGGTAAACCACTACTTTATCTCCTTCAGATGAACCATTTTCATACATTACGTTGCTATTTACCACAAGGTTATCTCCACTAAGGGTTGATTTAATAGAAATAGTAATATCAGTATCTTCTCCAGCTATCGATGTTACATCCGTTACGGGATGAGGGCGTGCCCAGTCTACACTTCGGTTAATTCGTGCTTGCGGCAAACCACCAATATCATATTCATCAATTAAAATCTGAATATCATCAAAATGCATTGGGTCTGGACTACTACTGGATGTTTTGTGTATAGCTATCACGGCAACATCATCAGTTGCATCTTCAACATCTTCTATTGCACCAGCTACCCGGGGGCAATATCCACACCAAGTACCGGTATAGTCTTCAACAACAACTTTACGTTTCGGTATAAAAACCTCAAAGGATTTTTCATCAGTAGTAAAAGTCTCACCACCTACAGTATACTCAGCGTATACTACAAAGCCTCCTACAGTTGGAGAAGAAAAAGAATTTCCATTAATTTCTGTTCCATCCACATAAAAAGAAGCTTCAGAAGTAACATCCTCTCCACCACTATTAACTGCAGTAAATTGAACATTTTGATTCTTAAAAACTTTAGCGTTATCTATAAGTAATGCAATTCCATCAATAGCAACTACATCAAAATTTAAAACGTTACTGGTAGCTCCTAAATAGTTTGCTACAACTTCGTAAGCTCCTTCGTTTTCAAAAACATACGTATTTCCAGTTATCTCTACTTCATTTACAGTAATAGTAGCAGCGTTGGTATAATCAGTACCATCTTCACCCATAACGGTGAATGTTAGTGTTTCGTTTCCGGTCAAAAGCTCATCGTCTGAAGTACTGGTTAAAACCAAGTTTTCTATGCTTCCTTGCAACGGTACATTCTCCTCAGATTTACTGCAAGAAAATGCAATAAACAAAGTGAGGATTCCCATAATTTTTAAAGTATTTTTCATTTTCATAATTACTAAGGTTTGTATTGATTATACAATAATAACACTTTATTACTATACTTTTCCGATAGGGTAAAAGAAACTGAATTATAAGAGTTTAGCATTCAATTTTACGATAAAATTAACTATTATTGTTTAAATAATTAAACTTAACAACATGAAAAAAATTGTATTTATTCTTTCTATTTTATTGAGTTTTAGCTCTTTTGCACAAGAAGATCTACCCAACACCAACCTTGAAACTATTGATGGTAATTCCATAACTGTTAAAGAAGCCACTACAAAGGACAATTTAGTTGTTGTATCCTTATGGGCTACTTGGTGCGTCCCTTGTATTAAAGAATTGGATGCTATTAGTGAAATATATACCGATTGGCAAGATGAAACTGATGTAGAATTGATAGCTGTATCTGTTGATGATAGCCGAACTGTAAAAAGAGTAAAGCCATTAATAAACGGCAAAGGCTGGGACTATGAAATTTTACTAGACACTAACAATGATTTAAAAAGAGCCTTAGGTGCTGCTACTGTCCCTTTGACGTTACTTATTAAAGACAATAAAATTGTATACAGACACTCTGGCTATAGCCCAGGTGCAGAAATGGAGCTTTATGAGAAAATAAAGGAGCACAACAACTAAATCTATCTATACACTACCAAGCTAACTCACAATGAAAAAACTTTTACTAGGCTTCGCTATTCTTTATAGCGGATTTATTATTGCGCAGGATAAAGGCTACTTTTACGGTGGCTTCGAATCTAACTCACAATGGCTTTTGGAAGATGAAGGCATTAATTTTGTATCTCCAGAATTCCCGGATGACCAGTTTAGAGCTAACAATTATCTACAATTAAATTATAATTACGGAAGTTTTACAGCCGGTGTTCAATACGAATCATACCTTCCTAATGCACTTCTAGGATATTCTGATGTGTATAACGGCGAAAACGGAATTGCAACCTACTACCTAAATTATAAAAAAGACGACCTCGACATTACAGCAGGTTATTTTTACGAACAGTTTGGCAGCGGACTTATACTTCGTTCATGGGAAGACAGACAATTAGGTGTTAACAATGCCATTAGAGGTGTTAGGGTAAACTTTCAAGCTACCGATAATTTGGATATTACAGGCTTATTTGGCCAACAAAGAATAGGTTTTAACCTTTCTGAAGGAACTATACAAGGTATAGATGCTAATTTCGACTTGAGTACCGCTTTGAAAATAGATTTTATAGATTTAAGCTTAGGGGGAAGTTATGTAGGGCGGTATCAAGATAATGAAGGAGATCCTACTCTGCCAGACAATGTAAATGCTGTTAGCGGACGTTTGGATTTTGTAAAAGATAAATTATATGGAGGAGTTGAAGTTGTTGCCGAAAGTAAGGATGTAATTTACAACGAAGGTAATTTAGTTTCTCCAAAACAATACGATGGTACTGCCATGCAAGTAAATTTAGGATATGCAGAAAAAGGATTAGGAGTTAACTATACTTTTAGAAGACTAGAGAACTTTAATTTTTATGCAGATCGTGAAGCCCAAGGAAATGAATTTAATGACCAAGTATTAAATTATGTACCTGCACTAACCAAACAACAAGATTATCTATTGACTAACATTTATGTATACAACGCTCAACCAGGTCTTCTAATTGAACCAGGAGAGCAACGTGCAGGTGAAGTTGGCTCACAAGTAGATGTTTATTATTCTATTAAAAAGGAAAGCACCCTTGGCGGAAAATATGGCACTAAAATAGCTGCTAACTTTAGTTATTGGTCGGGACTAGATGCAGAGTATAATGTAGCCAACCGTTTTTATGAAGCCGATTTCATAGGTTCAGGTCCAAGACTTTTTCGAGATATCAATGTTGAAGTTAAAAAACGATGGACCAAAAAAATTAGCTCTGTTTTTACGTTTCAAGACGTAATTGTTGATAAAGGTGTATCACAGGGAGGCCCTGTCGGGGTTCAAGGTGATATCCACGCAACTGTAGGAGTAGCAGAAGGAACCTATCGTTTTGAAAACTCAAAATCTATGAGACTTGCCTTACAACACTTATGGTCTAAGGATGATCGAAAAAACTGGGCAGGAGCCACGCTTGAATACAATTTTAATTCGAATATTGGTCTTTATGCTTCTGACTCCTATAACTATGGTGGAGAGGGCGAAATCCATTATTACAATTTTGGCGGTAGTTACTCAAAAGGAAGAACTCGCGTATCTTTAAATTACGGAAGACAACGTGGAGGTCTTATATGTGTAGGTGGCGTGTGTAGAGTGGTGCCGGAAAGCAATGGTTTGAGCGCAAGTATCAACGTCTCTTTTTAAACCAGAATTTATACAATTTATAGAGCCAGGCTTTAAGGTCTGGCTTCTTTTATATCAACTTCTTAACTCTTTTCCTCAAAGGTTAAACCCCATTAAAATACAGGCTTATCACATTAATAAAAGCAAGCTTATCCTAAATTAATAAACCCTATTATCCATTTATAAATTTGTTTAAAACAAGTTATGAGGAAACTTAAAGAATTATTCATAAATAGTTATTATTGAGGTAATATAACCGACTAAAACACCTTCGGCAATGAATGGTTTAAACGATTTTTAATACAAATGTCAATCTATTGGAAATAGTATATAAAAAAAACGGTGCCAAAAAGCACCGTTTTTTTATTAAACAAATTTGTATTATTACTTTTTAACTACTTTAAAGCTCTGTGACACTCCTTTATCATTTATAAAGTTAAAGATATACATCTGAGCAGATAGGTTTGCAACTTTTAATTCTTGGCGACCTGCTTCAATCGCTTGAGATTGAACTAAACGACCTTGAAGGTCATACACATTTAAGTGTAATGCATCTCTAGACTCTAAAGAAAGTGAGTTCCCTATAACAGTTGAACCAAGTACAACTCCCAAAGAGGTTTCAGTTTCACCCACACTAAGTGGAGAATCGTATACATATGTAAAAGTTAAATCATCACCAACTTCGTTTCCACTTTCGTCAACAGTATAAAACCTAAATACAAATTCACCGTAAGGAGCTAATTCGTCACCAGTGTATAAAAAGTGATTTCCAGGACCAGTAGTTTCACCTGGAGCGATAACCTGAGGAGCATTAACAGGCGGATAGGACTCACCTACTTGGATACCATCATAACATTGTTGTCCATAACATAATTGAAATGATTGATCACTATTTGTGGAGACATATTCAATTGTAGAATTGATAGCTTCACTTCCATCATTAGTTACAAAAAAATTGATTGTTGCTTCTGCTTCATCAGCGGTGGTAACAGTCAATACATCACCATTATTTATAGCATCACCATTTTCATCTACCACGGAAAATTGAGCCGAAGCTAGAAAAGGAGAGCATATAATTGCTAAAAGTAAAAATTTGAATTTCATAGATAAAAAATTAGGTTTATATTTCGTTAAATAACTATTAACAAATTTAAGGCTTTATATCCATTAAAAAAAATTGTTAAATGCCTTTTTATATTATTTAAAAAATTGAATATCAATAAAATAAGCATATTTTACCCTATTGCTTTAATAGGAATTACGAATCATAAAACACTAAAACGATATGTTAAAAAAAAATCATTATAACATTAATTATGTTATAATGGCAAATAATAAGAATTAATATTTACACCTTCCCTATTGCTTAAAATCAAATGTAAAAATCACTTTGAAAGCTGGCTTTAAAATCTAAGAAATAATTGCTGTTAAACTTAAAGTAGTTTTTTTGTTTATTGACCTAACACATCATCGAAAGATATTTAGATTGAAAATATTTGAAATAATTTTCTTACAAATGTCGCTCGAGGCTGTTATTTCAATTTGGATATAAGTGAGCAGGCTATAGCCCTAATTACAACTAAATTTTCACTAGTAAATCGCAATTCTTACTCATTAATAGGTGTTATTTTAAAAGTCACATTATGAAGGCATGCAACTAAGAAAATTACCCCTTAAATTTTAAAGGTAAATGCACCACACTTTTAGTTTCAAAAAAATCTTCTTCAAAATAATCGGTTAAATTATAAACCCTCGCCTTTGGATAGGTAGCGAGTTCCTCAGTAAGATCACCCCCTTTTAAATATAAGATTCCATTTTTAAGCTCATGTGTACTTTTTTTGGCTATTCTGCCTTTTACCCAACGTACAAATGTTTCCATTTGAGCTACGGCACGGCTTACTATAAAATCGTATTGACCAGTAATATTTTCGGCTCGATCGTTGGTTATTTCTATATTTTTCAAGCCTAATCCTTGCGAAACCTCTTCAACCACCTTAATTTTTTTTCCAATACTATCTACCAAATGAAAGTGCGTGTCTGGAAATAAAATAGCCAATGGAATTCCGGGAAACCCTCCACCAGTGCCTACATCTAAAACCCTCGCCCCTTTATGGAAAGATTGAATTTTAGCAATTCCTAGTGAATGTAATACGTGGCGCAGGTACAATTCGTCAATATCCTTTCGGGAAACCACGTTTATTTTTAGATTCCAATCGTGGTAAAGTGTTTCTAGTTTTTCAAATTGATCTTGCTGCTTATCAGATAGATGCGGAAAATATTTTAAAATCAAGTCCATTCCAGTGGTTTAGACTGTAAAAGTATGGTTTATGAATAAATTTTCCATAATTGCGGCAGGGTATTTGCTTAAAGATATGTATTTTTATCCATTAATTTTTCAGAAGAAATTCTGTACTAATTCAAACTAAGTGAACACTCCTCATATTAAATTTTCGCGCGTAGATTCAGCCAAATTTTTCAGAACGCTGAATAAACGCGTAAACTCCTATTTTAAGGAAAACGAAATACAACGTACCGGTAATTGGAAAATACACGTAAAGGCAATTGTGATGTTTTCACTCTACCTTACTCCCTATTTTTTGTTGTTAACATTAGATTTCCCTACTTGGGCACAAATACTTTTCACCATTATTATGGGTGTGGGAATGGCTGGTGTAGGTATGAACGTAATGCACGATGCTAATCACGGCTCCTATTCTTCTAAAAAATGGATTAATAAGCTAATGGGTGGCAGTATGTATATTTTAGCCGGGAATGTTTATAATTGGCAGGTACAGCATAATGTATTACACCACACCTACACAAACATACATGGCCACGATGAAGATATGGAAGCGGGCCGTATCATTCGTTTTTCTAAACACGCAAAATGGCATCGTTTTCATAAATTTCAACAATACTACAGTGTTTTCTTATACGGTTTACTCACATTTAATTGGGCATTAACAACTGATTTTAAGCAAACCAAACGCTATTTATCTAAAAAGCTCTCCTACGGAAAACTACCAAAGCCCATTACGCAATGGAGCTTGTTAATAATTACAAAAATAATTTACATGGGAGTTTGGATTGCCATCCCAATATTATTTTTCAACATTGCCTGGTGGAAAATTTTAATCGGTTTTTTCATCATGCACTATGTAGCAGGATTGATTCTAAGCATCGTTTTTCAATTGGCACATATTGTAGAAGACACCGATATGCCTTTGCCCGACAAAACAGGAAATATGAAAAACACCTGGGCCATCCATCAATTGTTTACCACGGTTAATTTTTCGACCAAAAATAAATTGGTAAACTGGTTTACAGGCGGATTAAATCATCAAGTAGAACATCATATATTTCCAAATATTAGCCACGTGCATTATTCTAAAATTTCTGAAATTGTACGAGAAACAGCTTTAGAGTTCAACTTGCCTTACAATGAATACAAAACAACAAGAGGTGCCATTATAGCGCATTTTAAGTACTTAAAACAAATGGGTTTAAAGCCCGCAATACCAGCATAACCTCCTATAACTATGAACGACCAACTTTCTGATCGCGTTAATAAAATGGCCACATCGGCAACACTTGCCATGGCTGCCAAAGCAAGAGAACTTCGAGAGGAAGGAAAAGATATAATCGGCCTAAGCCTAGGCGAACCAGATTTTACTGTTCCTGAATTTGTTAAAGAAGCAGCAATAAAAGCCATTCAAGAAGATTATCACGCGTATACACCCGTTGATGGCTATAGAGAATTAAAACAGGCCATCATTAAAAAGTTTAAACGAGACAACAATTTAGATTATAAGCTTTCACAAATTGTGGTTTCCACAGGAGCAAAACAATCATTAGCCAATTTAGCTCAAGTTTTACTGAATAAAGGCGATGAAGTTTTACTACCTGCACCTTATTGGGTAAGTTATAGCGATATCGCAAAAGTAGCCGAAGGCGTACCAGTTGAAATAAAAACTAGTATTGAAAGTGACTTTAAAGTTACACCTGAAGCCTTGGAAGCAGCTATTACCCCAAAAACTAAATTGATTATGTACAGCTCCCCTTGTAACCCAAGTGGTTCGGTTTATAGCCGAGATGAGCTACGTGCCTTGGCAGATGTTTTGGTAAAACACCCCGATATCATTGTAATCAGTGACGAAATATATGAACATATCAATTTTACAGATCAACACGCATCTATGGCGCAATTTGATGATATGTATGATCGCACTGTTACTGTTAACGGAGTTTCAAAAGCGTATGCGATGACGGGTTGGAGAATTGGCTATATTGGCGCCCCAGAATGGATTGCTAAAGCTTGTACTAAAATGCAAGGACAAGTTACCAGTGGGACCAACTGCATTGCCCAACGTGCTGCTATTACTGCTCTAGAAGAATCACCAAGTAAGATTCAATATATGGTAGAGGCTTTTAAAAGCCGTAGAAAACTTATTTTAGACTTACTTTCTGAAATCCCTGGAATGAAAACCAATGAGCCTGAAGGTGCTTTTTATGTGTTTCCAGATGTTTCAAGTTTCTTCGGAAAAACAATAAAAGAAACTAAAATAAATAATGCAACCGATTTTTCATTGTTCTTGTTAGAAGAAGCATTAGTTGCAACCGTTACAGGTGAAGCCTTTGGTGACCCTAATTGCATTCGTCTTTCCTACGCAGCTTCAGAAGCTGATATCGTGGAAGCGCTTAAGCGTATAAAAGAACTTTTGGGTTAAGATAAATAAAAACCGGACTGATTTAAAAATCAGTCCGATCTTTTCATTTACCATAAAACATTGCTCTATTCAACAATAAATCTTTTTGTGACTGTACCTTCAATAGTTTTAACCTCCATTAGGTAGACACCACCTGCAAGATTTTTATTTAAAAGAATTTCCTTTTTATTAAACGTATTTGAATATACCTCCGCACCCAATATTGAATAAATTTTAATTTCAGATGAAACATCACTCAAATTTATCTGAACATTGATTGAGGAACCTTTTACTGGGTTTGGATATATCGTAAAACCTATTTTAGTATCGTTAGTTTCAACGCCTAATTCAGGGCTACAATAGTGAGGCTCGGGATCAAACCCCTTCGGAAAAGTGGATTCAAAAAGCTCTACAGAAACGCTTCCTTCCCAAATATCCTTTTCCAAAAGTGTATTATCTGGACCTATTAAACAAAATGTAGGGTAAGCACCTACTCCAAAATCATCATCCACAGCTATGCTTCCGCCCTCGTTTGATACTGCTGGAGCACTTTTAAAAGGTCCACCAAACTCTGCTTCATATGCAATTACATCTGCATCGGTATCATTTCCATTATTTATTGACAAACAAAACACCATGTTTTCGTAACCCCCTTCATCTTCTTCGCCATTACAACCATATTTGTCATGAAATTCACTATATGCCGGTTGATTATTTTGACATGGAACACAATCCACAAAAAAGAAATCTAAATATACATATTTACCCTGAGCCGTTATACTGTATAAATTATGCTCGTTCCCTTCGACATCTGTTACAGTAAAATCGCTGACTACATCACCTACATTGTAGTTACTTACTTGTGCATTAGTTGTAAGCGTAAATACTACACTTAATAAAAATAAAGTAATTGTTTTCATATATTAAATTTTTAAGTTAATTTATTAATAAAATTACGCTTTATTTGCTGTATAACAAGTAATTATATAATATTTTAGCATTTAAAAAGCAATTATTATTTATAATCCCTGAAAACAAAGTCTATTACTTTTATCCCATTTAACCAATGGGATAAAAGTATTGTTTCTTAAAATGACATGTTAATTGTACTTTTGGCCTCAAAATGCATCAATGTCTAAAATTTTATTACTCGGAAGCGGCGAATTAGGAAAAGAATTTACTATTGCTGCACAACGAATTGGCCAAACTATTATAGCCGTAGATAGCTATAAAAATGCTCCTGCTATGCAAGTTGCAGATTCGTTTGAGGTTATCAATATGCTAGATGGCGATGCGCTAGATGCTATCGTTGACAAACACAAACCAGATTACATTGTCCCCGAAATTGAAGCCATTAGAACCGAACGTTTCTACGAATATGAAAAACAAGGCTATACGGTAATTCCTTCAGCTAAAGCTGCTAATTACACAATGAACCGAAAAGCTATTCGCGATTTGGCTGCAAAAGAATTACGCATTAAAACAGCAGCTTATCGTTATGCTACTTCAGCAGAAAGTTTAGAAAAAGCAGTTTCTGAAGTTGGAATGCCATGTGTGGTAAAGCCTTTAATGTCTTCCAGCGGAAAAGGGCAAAGCACAATTAAAACAAAAAACGATATTACTAAAGCATGGCAATATTCTCAAGAAGGTTCTCGTGGTGATGTTGCAGAAGTAATTGTAGAAGCTTTTGTCAATTTCAACTACGAGATAACCCTACTAACCGTTACACAGCGAAACGGCGAAACACTTTTCTGCCCCCCTATTGGGCATAGGCAAGAACGCGGTGATTATATGGAAAGCTGGCAACCTGCTACTATGGAAGCTACGCATTTAAAAACTGCCCAAGAAATGGCAGAAAAAGTTACCCAAGCACTTACTGGATCTGGAATATGGGGCGTCGAATTTTTTGTAGCTGACGATGGTGTTTACTTTTCTGAACTTTCTCCCCGACCACACGACACAGGCATGGTTACTTTAGCCAACACCCAAAATTTTAATGAATTTGAACTTCATTTAAAAGCTGTTTTAGGATTGCCTATCCCTGAAATAACCCAAGAACGAATTGGTGCCAGTGCAGTTATCTTAGCTCAAGGGGAATCGCAAAATCCAACTTTTGAAGGATTAGAAACTGTTTCAGGAGCTGCAAAATGTGATTTCAGGTTATTTGGTAAAACCACCTCTCGGTTACATAGAAGAATGGGGGTTGTAGTTACCTACGATTCCATAGAAAGTTCTGTTTCCGAAGTGACTAAAAAAGCTAGGACACTAGCCGATAGCATTACAATAAAACTTTAATTCAGTTTTTCTTAAAGGAATATTGCTATAATCTTAGCGGTTCCGCCAAAAGAAAGGTGTTAATAGTATCAATACAGTAAATAGTTCTAAACGACCAATCAACATTAAAAACGAAGCCCACCATTTGGCAGCAGGAGGAAGTATTCCGTAATTATTTACAGGCCCTAGATCTCCCAAAGCGGGACCAACATTCCCCAACGAAGAGGCAGCACCACCTAATGCTGTTTTAAAATCTAATCCCAACCAGGAAAAAACCAACACTCCGACTATAAAAGAGAGCATATAGAGAATAAAGAATCCTAATATATTATACACAATAGGCTGACCTACAGCCTTATTATTATACCGTACAGGCAAAATGGCATTGGGGTGCAGCGCACGTTTAAACTCCAATATTCCATTTTTAATCATGATTAAATGACGAACTATCTTAATTCCCCCAGCAGTAGAACCAGCGGAGCCACCCAAAAACATCAGACCGAAAAAGAATATGGTAAGGAATGGTGTCCATAATGTATAATCTGCTGAAACAAAGCCTGTTGTAGTAATGATAGCAAGCACTTGAAATAGTCCGTGCCGAAAAGAACTTTCTAATCTTCCCCACACCATGCTATGCTCTATTGAAGATAATGAAATATCTGCTTTAAAATAGATGAGCAAAGTAGCTATAACAGTAAATGAACCTATAAATAAGCAATAAAACTTAAACTCATCATCCCTAAAAACTTTAGAAAATTTAGTTTTAAATGCAAAATAGCTCAATACAAAGTTAGTACCTGCCAAAAACATAAACAGAATAATAATATATTGTATAATAGGTTGGTCATTCCAATAAGCTACGCTTGCGTTTTTGGTCGAAAAACCACCTGTACTCAATGTACTTAACGAATGATTAATAGCGTCGAAAAAACTCATTCCTGCTAATTTTAACAACAACGTTTCAATTAACGTATAACCTACATAGATAATCCACAACCGTTTAGCGGTATCTGTAATACGTGGATGTAACTTATCACCGCCAGGACCCGGTGCTTCGGCAGAAAATAATTGCATACCACCAATCCCTAACAAAGGCAGAATAGCAATGGCCAATACGATAATCCCCATTCCTCCAATCCAATGTGTGATGCTTCGCCAAAAAAGCACCCCTTTCGGGATACTTTCTATATCACTTAATATAGAAGCACCTGTAGTGGTATATCCACTCATAGTTTCAAAAAAAGCATTGGTAATACTAGGTATTGCCCCACTTAGCATATACGGCAACGTTCCTGCTAAGGACATTGTTAGCCATCCAAAAGCTACAATAAGATATCCTTCTCTTTTCTGAATTTCCTTACGGTGATTCCGAGTGACTAACATGGAAATTGCACCTATTGCCATTGTAATTAGGCCTGCATTGAAAATTTGTAAAACAACGCCATCCTTATATATAAAGCTAACCAATGCTGATAAAAACATAAAACCAGCGTTTACTACTAATAGTAAACCCAAAAGGTGAATTATGATTTTTAGATTAAGCCTTGCAAAGGAACGCATTACACAAAAAGTTTTTCCACCTTATTAATAGATTGTGGTAAACAGCAAATTACAATATGATCGCCATTTTTAATTTTAAAATCACCTAAAGCAATTAAACCTTCACCATCTCGTACCACTCCGCCAATAACAGCAGATCTAGGTAAATCAATATCCTTTATTTTTTTGTCGCATACTTTTGAAGAAGTGGTAACTCTAAATTCCAAAAGCTCTGCATTCATGTTGTTAAGCTTTGTCATAGCTACAACCTCACCTTTTCTAACATACCTAAATATATTATTGGCAGCCAAAAGCTTCTTATTGATTAATGTATCAATACCTATGGATTGTGATAATTGAAAATAATCCATGTTTTCAACCAAAGCGATGGTTTTTTTTACACCTTTAGATTTTGCAACCAAACAAGACATGATATTGGTCTCACTGTTTCCTGTAACTGCTATAAACGCATCCATCTCGTTAATAGATTCTTCTTGCAGTAAATCTACATTTCTACCATCTCCATTGATAACAAGGCAACTAGGAATATCGTCAGCTATATCAAAAGCTTTGTCTTTACTGCTTTCAATAAGTTTTACCTTAAAGCTATTTTTACAGAGGTCTTGAGCTGTTTTATACCCTATTTTACTTCCTCCAAGAATCATCACGTTTTTAATATCTTCTCTCACTTTTCCGGTAAGATGAAACATTTCTTCAACCCCTTTTTCAGTAGTTGTAAAATATACTTGATCCCCCTCTTTAAACTGCGTATCTCCTCTTGGAATAAGGGTATATTGGGTTCCAAAACGCTGTATAGCTAGAGGCACATAATTTAGGTCTGGATTTAAATCCCCAACTTCCTTCACAGTTTTACCTACAAAAGCTGCAGTACGGGATAAATTTAGCCCAATCATCGTTAGCGCTCCATCTTCAAATTCGTAAGTGTCATTAAACGCACTTTGACCTAACAATAAAGCAATTTCATTAGCCGCAAGTGCTTCTGGAGAAATGAGTTCGTCTATACCAAATTTAGTAAAACCTACCTCATCCTTTTTCTCAATAAACTCAGTATTTGAAATACGAGCCACTGTCCGTTTGGCTCCCAATTGCTTGGCTAACACACAAACCGTTATGTTAGTGGTTTCACTAGAGGTCACTGCGATTACTAGATCTGTGGAAGCTATTTTCGAATCTTTCAAAACAGAAATTGAAGTAGCGTCACCCTTTACCACACGAATATCCAAATGGGTATCAGCATATGCCAAAGATTCTTTTTTGGTATCTATAAGGGTAATATCTTGAGACTCGTAAGACAGCAATTTAGCTAAATGAAATCCCACTTCACCGGCACCGGCAATAATAATCTTCATAAACGTCTTCTAATAAGTGCGGCAAAGTTATGTAATTTAAAATTAGTTATTAAGAAGTATTTATAAATCTATATTAACTTAAAAATTAATGTTAGAGTTTCTATCTCAAAATCCACATGTGATTGCATACAACTATCAAAAAAAACGTAGTTTTGCTTTTGCTATGACTTCAGAAAAAAAAGTGACACCCTACAAAGGCTCTGCCGAAAATAAAAAGCAGCAGGTTGAAAAAATGTTCGACACCATTTCTGGTGAATATGACGGGTTAAACCGTGTTATCTCATTAGGAAGCGATATAAAGTGGCGAAAAAAAGTAATCAAGATGGTTCTAAACACCAAACCAGATGCCATCCTTGATATTGCAACTGGTACTGGCGACCTTGCTGTACAATTTGCAAAAACCAGCGAGGCATCAAAAATTATAGGTTTAGACCTTTCTGAAGGAATGCTTTCCGTAGCCCGAAAAAAAGTAGAAGGAACCCCATTAGAAAATAAAGTGGGATTTGTAAAAGGAGATTCCGAAGCATTACCATTTGATGATAACACCTTCGATGCAATAACGGTTTCGTTCGGGATTCGAAACTTTGAGAACCTTGAAAAAGGCCTTTCTGAAATTTTAAGGGTTTTAAAAAAAGGAGGAATATTTGTTATTTTAGAAACATCAGTTCCTAAAAAATTTCCATTTAAACAAGGCTATTCTATTTACACCAAAGGCATAATGCCATTTATAGGCCGTGTTTTTTCAAAAGACAAAGTAGCTTACAAATATTTAAGCGAAAGTGCTTCTGTTTTTCCACATGGAGAAATCTTAAACAATATTTTACGCAAAACTGGGTTTATAGAAGTGAAAAACAAACCACAAACTTTTGGCGTAGCCACCATTTATATAGCTACTAAATAAATATGAAGAAACTATTTTTTCTACTTGCCATACTATTTTTAGCCCATAGTGCCCATGCACAACTCTTTAACAAAGAAAGATTGGCAAACCAAGAAACATTTGACAAACGTTTTTTAACATGGGGATATTTTTTAGGCTTTAATAGCTATGACTTTAAATTTGAATATGAAAATGAAAACCCCGATGACAGAACAGATATTCTTGTAGATGGAGATTTAGGCTTTAATGTAGGCCTTGTAGGTGATATGCGAGTAAACGACTATGTTAACATCCGTTTAGAACCTGGGTTATACTACACACAAAGAAATTTACGGTTCCCTGGTTTTGAAGAAGAAAAAGACATCTTGCGCGAAGTTAAATCTACTTACATACACGTTCCGTTACTTGTAAAACTTTCAACTAAGCGATTAAATAATTTCAGACCTTTCATAGTTGGTGGAATTTCTACTTCCTTAAACTTATCGAGTAACGAAGGAAACCCGCAAGACAACTCAGGTGGTGAATTTAGAATGACCAAGACCACTAATTATTTTGAACTTGGCTTCGGGATCGATTTCTACCTCTATTACTTTAAGTTTACTCCTTCCATTCGAGGGGTGTTTGCTACTAGTGATGAATTGGTGCCCGATGAAGACCCAAATAGCCCTTGGACTGGAAACATTACTCAAATGTCCACCCGTGGTATTTTTATCAACTTTACATTTCAGTAAAACGCCGAGCCTCGCTTAACAAAATTGCAGTTGCGGTTGCTACATTCAAGCTCTCTGTTGTTTGATTGCCAAATTGAGGAATGGCTACCTTTTCAGTAATCAGTTTTTCAATAGATTCTGAAACACCATTTGCCTCATTCCCCATCACGATAATAGCATCTTGCTGAAGCTTTTGGTTATAAACATTTTCTCCATCCATAAAAGCACCATAAATTGGCAATGAAGAAGCTTTTAAATAGTGTTCGATGTCTAAATAATGAATGGCAACCCGCGCTAACGAACCCATTGTAGCTTGCACTACTTTTGGGTTGTAACAATCTGTAGTATCGGTCGAGCAAATTAACTGCTTTACCCCAAACCAATCGCACAACCTAATTATAGTTCCTAAATTACCTGGGTCACGAACGGCATCAAGAACAAGTGTTAATCCATTATTATTAACTGGTTTAACTTCAGGTATTTTAAAAACAGCCAACGAGGTATTTGCTGTTTTTAGAAAGCTTATTTTCTGAAGTTCGCCTTGCGTAACATGAAAATGGTTTTCGTTTATGATTTTCTCTTTATCTACTGAAAAAAAAGAATGAATTTCTACACCTTCTTGTTTTAATTCTGAAATAACTTTAGGACCTTCGCCCACGAAAAGTCCGTGTTTTTCCCGGTACTTTTTTTGCTTTAAACTCGTTATTGACTTTATTTTACTTTTACTTATCAAATTATAGTATTTTTGAAATTAAGTAAACCTGAACACTTGGCCCAAACCCTCACAAAAATAGCATTATTTTTAGGAGTAATTGCACTGTTTCTATCCTGTAACGCCGTAAAACGCGTACCGGACGATCAGTTTTTACTTTCAGAAAATAAAATTGTAGTTGATAGCTTAAAAATAAGCGACCTTAGGGTATACAGCCAATTAAAGCAGCAACCAAACCCTAAAATACCATTGTTAGGCGTCCCCTTTGGACTTCATATTTATAATTTAGCAGACCCGCACCCAGATTCTACATATCAAAAATGGTTGCATAAAAGGCCAAAACGTGAAGAGCGATTGGTTAAATTTCTATCTAGGAAACAAGTACAAGAAATTGGCAATAGCTATGTAGGCCTTAACAATTGGTTACGAAAATCTGGAGACGCTCCCGTAATTATTGATAAAGAAAAAGCTGAAAGTTCAAAAGAACGCTTAGAGCGGTATTACGCCAGTTATGGTTATTTTAATACCGAAGCAGATTATAAAGTTACTCCGCTCGAAAAGAAGAAAAAAAGAGCTAGTATAACGTACAATGTAAATAGACATCAACCATACATTGTAGATTCCATTAATAAAGAAATTGCATCTCCAGTGGTCGATTCACTTTTTAAAGCCTCAATTGGCAACACCTTTATTAAATCTGGAAAACAATATGATGCCAACGACTTTGTAGATGAACGGGATAGGTTGACCATCCAATTTAGAAATTCAGGGTTATTTCATTTTGATCAAGACTACGTGGGTTTTGAAGCCGATACTGTAAACACAGGACACAAAGCCAATATAAAATATCAAATACCAAATCGGGAAGTAACCGAAGGCGACAGCACGTATACAGAACCATTTAAAGTGCATACTGTAAATGAAATTCGGATTGTGACAGACTTTAGCTATGAAAACCGAAACGAAACTCCTACAGACTCTGTTGAACATGAAGGGTACCAACTATATAGTTTTGATAAATTAAAATACAATCCCAAAGCTATAACAGATGCCATTTCCATTACACCTAATTCTATTTTTAAAGATATAGACCGGACGTTAACGTACAACCAAATAAATGACCTTAAAGTCTTTAAGTATCCAAACATCAGTTATCAAGAGGACCCTAGAGATAGTACCGGAACTAAATTAATAACAACCATTTTACTTAGTCCGAGGAAAAAATATAACCTAGGTGTAGATTTTGACGCATACACTTCTACCATTCAACAGTTTGGAATAGGTTTTAGCTCTACATTTCAAATACGGAATGTCTTTAAAGGTGCTGAAATTTTAGAGATTTCAGGACGTGGCAGTGTTGGTTCTTCTGCAGATAAAGGAGGTGGTTTCTTTAACACTTCAGATGTAGGTGGCGATGTTAAACTTACTTTTCCGAGGATATTATTCCCCTTTAACACGGATAGTTTTATAAAAAAATACATGTCTCCTTCTACCGAGATAAGCGTAGGTTTTAGTGCCCAGAATAATATAGGTTTGGACAGACAAAACTTAAATGCAATTTTTAATTACCGTTGGAAACCAAAAAAAATACGCACCAACCAATTTAACCTAGCAAACGTACAATATGTAAGAAACCTTAGAACCGACAACTATTTCAATGTTTATAAGAGCACGTATAGTCGACTAAACGAAATTGCTGAAGAAGTAGGGTACGACTTTATGGATCCTACTTCCGAAGATCCAACCTTAGGCATTCCCAACGAAGCAGATCAATTTATTGATGATATTTTGGACAATAGCCTCCCAAATACAGTAACATCAGAAATTTACGAAGAGGTTTTAGGGATTGCAGAGCGTAAATTCAGACTAACAGAAGACAATCTTATTTTTGCATCAAACTTCACTTGGACCCGAGATACTCGCGAAAATATTTATGATAATAATTTTTCACGTCTACGTTGGAAATTAGAAAGTGCTGGTAATTTTTTATCGCTAGCCTCTAAAGCGACCGGACAGGAGAAAAATGCGAACGGTAATTACGAAACCCTAGGTGTAGCTTATTCTCAATATATAAAAGGCGAAACCGAATACATTAAGCATTGGGCATTGAACGACAATAATATTTTAGCCGTGAGAGCATTTGGGGGTATAGCTATTCCCTACGGAAACAGTAACACCATACCCTTTACCAGAAGTTATTTTGCAGGTGGTGCAAACGATAACAGAGGGTGGCGAGCTTATGATTTAGGCCCAGGAAGTAGTGGCGGCATCTTAGATTTTAATGAAGCCAATTTTAAACTAGCTTTTAATGCAGAATACCGGTATACCATTTTAGGAGCTTTTAAAGGAGCATTTTTTGTAGATGCAGGAAATATATGGAACGTTCTTGACAACGAGAACAGAGAAGCCTTTAGATTCAATGGAATACAAGACCTTAAAGAACTTGGAGTTGCCTCTGGGTTTGGTCTGCGATATGACTTTGGTTTTTTTGTACTTCGGTTTGATATAGGCTTCAAAACACACGACCCAGGCAGACCTGTTGGCGAACGTTGGTTCAAGGACTATAATTTTAGTAATGCCGTTTATAATATAGGAATCAACTATCCCTTCTAACCCATTAAAAATTCTTATTTTTGCGGGTAAAACGATCAACAACTATGAATCATTCCATACAACCGGGCGTAGCAACCGGAAGAGAAGTCCAGAAAATACATCAGTACGCAAAGGAAAAAGGCTTTGCAATGCCAGCCGTAAACGTAGTTGGCTCTAATAGTATTAATACCGTTATGGAAACGGCTGCTGCTTTAAATTCACCCGTAATTATACAATTTTCCAACGGAGGAGCTTATTTTAATGCTGGAAAAGGCCTGAGCAACGAAAACCAAAAAGCTGCTATTCTTGGCGGTGTTGCTGGCGCAAAACATATTCATGATTTAGCAAAAGCATACGGTGCAACTGTTATTTTACACACAGATCACGCTGCTAAAAAATTACTTCCATGGATCGACGGTCTTCTAGATGCCGGCGAACAATTTTACAAAGAACATGGAAAGCCGCTATTCAGTTCGCATATGATTGATCTTTCAGAAGAACCTCTTGAAGAGAATATCAAAATTTCAAAAAAATACCTAGAACGCATGAGCAAAATGGGTATGACACTTGAAATTGAATTAGGTATTACTGGTGGTGAAGAAGACGGAGTTGATAACACCGATGTAGATTCCTCAAAACTGTATACTCAACCTGAAGAGGTAGCCTACGCATATGAAGAATTATTAAAAGTGAGCGATCAATTTACCATCGCTGCTGCTTTCGGAAATGTACACGGTGTTTATAAACCTGGAAATGTAAAATTAACACCTGTTATCCTTAAAAACTCACAGGAATACGTTCAGAAAAAATTCAATACAGACCACAACCCTATTGATTTTGTTTTTCACGGCGGAAGCGGTTCTACAGTTGAAGAAATTAGAGAAGCAATTGGTTATGGCGTGATAAAAATGAACATTGACACCGATCTGCAATACGCATTTAATGAAGGAGTACGTGACTATGTAACCAAAAACATTGATTATCTAAAAACTCAAATTGGGAATCCAGAAGGCGAAGAGGTACCCAATAAAAAATATTACGACCCGAGAAAGTGGTTACGCGAAGGCGAACTAACATTTAAAAAACGATTGGAAAAGGCTTTTGAAGACCTTAACAGCGTAAACACATTATAACTTAAAACTCCTCAATTATGTCTTGGTTTAAAAGAACAAAAAAAGGAATTCAAACCCCTACCGAAGAGAAGAAAGACGTCCCAAAAGGATTGTGGTACAAATCTCCAACAGGGAAGATAGTTGACTCTGAAGAGCTTGAAAAGAACTTCTATGTGAGTCCTGAAGACGGCTATCACGTAAGAATTGGAAGCAACGAATACTTTGAATTGCTTTTTGATGACAATAAATACAAAGAACTTGATAAAAACTTGACTTCAAAAGATCCTTTGAAATTTGAAGACAAGAAAAAATATCCAGATCGTTTAAAAGATGCTCAAAAGAAAACCGGATTAAAAGACGCAGCGCGAACCGCTGTTGGTAAATCTATGGGCAAAGAACTAGTAATCGCTTGTATGGACTTCAGTTTTATTGGAGGTTCTATGGGAAGCGTTGTAGGTGAAAAAATTGCACGTGCTGCAGATTATTCACTTAAAAAGAAAATCCCACTAATGATTATTTCAAAAAGTGGTGGTGCGCGTATGATGGAAGCTGTTCTTTCTTTAATGCAATTAGCTAAAACGAGTGCTAAATTAGCACAGTTATCAGACGCTGGAATTCCATACATCTCTTTATGTACTGACCCTACAACTGGAGGCACAACAGCTTCCTTTGCTATGTTAGGCGATATTAACATAAGCGAACCTGGAGCATTAATCGGTTTTGCAGGACCTCGTGTAGTTCGTGATACTACAGGACAAGAGCTTCCGGAAGGGTTTCAAACTGCTGAGTTTTTAAAAGAACACGGCTTTTTAGACTTTATCACACACCGAAGAGATCTAAAAACACGCGTAAATCAATATTTAGATTTAGTCCTAAATAGGCCTATGCGTGAAAAAACAGCATAAAAAAAAGCAGCCAAGTTTGGCTGCTTTTTTTATCTCTTATCTTAAATTATTTTTGCCCCTCTTTTTCTACTTCTCCTTTATGATCGTCTTTTACAACTTCATCTCTATATTTACAACAAGGATGAACACTATTGTATGCTTCGTTAGTAGCTTTTAAGTCTTCTACATCGTGCCCTACTGCTAAAATATTTTCTTTAATAGCATCTAAGTTCGTTTTCTTTTCGTTGAAAATTAACTTAAGCTCGTGAGTTTGCACATCCCAAATTGCACTTTTTACGCCTTTAGTTTTTATACTTGCCTTCTCTATTCTTTCTTTACACATACCACAAACGCCATCAACTTCTAAAGAAGTTCTTGCATTTTTATTTTGGGCAAATGTTATTGTTGTGATTAATAAAACAAATACAGTTATTACTTTTTTCATTTTTTATAATTTTTAAAGTGTTATTACTTAATTCGATATCTTAAACCTGCATAATAGAGGCTTCCAAAAATGGGGCCATATACAAATGTACTGTCAAAGTTTGAGCCAAAAGGATTGTCTGCTCCTAGAATAGGGTTGTTTTGCCTTACATTGGTTATATTCTCCCCTCCTATATATATTTCAAATTTTGGTGAAAATACTTTAGTTACTTGCGCATTTAAGGTATTCACATTAGGTGAAAAATTTGGCAATTGAAACTCTATCGGACTGTTTTGTGTAGAAGGAAACCGTTGTTTACCTAACCAATTGTACGTAACATCAAATTTCCATTTACTATTATTTTTAATAGGTGTTTCATACGATGCATTTGCAAAAAAACGATGTTGTGCCGTTAAGGGTTTAATTTTTTCACCTGTTTGATATTTCGTTTTTATATCGTAATACTTATAAGCTAGGCGCGTATTAAAACCTGTAAATGGGTTATAATTAAATTCAGTTTGAAAACTGTTTGCAAAACTCTCATTTTCTAAATTGTAAAAACTAATTTCTTGCAAATTTTCCCAATCTACCACTACTTGATTTTGAAAATCGGTTCTATAAAAATCAAATGTTACGTCTGCTTTTTTTCCAAATAAATTAAAACCTTGAAGGTAGGACACACCATAGTTCCAAGCAATCTCGGGGTCTAACCCATAGATATTTCCTTCGGCAGAAGGATTAATATTAATATTTCTGGAAGTAGCGAAAAGGTTTTGGTTTTCTGCAAAGATATTGGCTGAACGTTTTCCTCTTCCTATAGAGGCTCTAAACGCAGATTTATCCCAAGGCGTATATTTTGCATGTATTCTTGGAGTTACAAACACCCCCAACCTATTATGGTTATCCACACGCATACCTGCAGTAAAATTTAAATTTTCTAAATCATCAAAGTTATATTCAAAAAAAGCGCCAATGGAGTTGTCTTTACGCTCAAAAGAGGTGGTTTCTACCAATTCATCATACTTATCGTAAGTAAAGCTAACTCCAGTTTTAATTTTGTGTCGCGAATCTCCAATAATTGAATTATAGGTGAAATTTGAATAAACGCTATTGTGTTCAATATTATAGGTTCGTAAACCAAAGTAAGAATTTTGTTGATGGTTGCTTATTGCAAATTGCAAACCAGCACTTCGCCAAGGTAATTCTGGGTTTACATATCCAAATTTACCAGAAAAGTCGTACCGTTCGGTTTCAATTTCACTTCCCCAAGCATTGGTGGTAAGCTTATCAGTATCTGGGTCAAAATCCAATTCTCCAGTTTGCTTTTCATCATTAAGATATCTCACATTTAAAAACCCCACAAAGCCATTTTCGGTATCTGTATATTGCCAGCGATTCATCACATTTATTTGATGGTATAGTGGCATATCTAAAAAGTTATCTTCATTTACATCATGTTTTTCTTGATGTGTATTCCCGTGTAAATAAACACCTGTGCTCCATCTATCACTTAATTTGGTGTTATAATGTGTATTTACTTCAAATCGCTGACTACTGGCTCCATATAGATTAACAAAGAACTTATCATCTTTTGTAGGCTTTTGCAGCTCTGCATTGATCTGCCCTGCAATACTTTCATAACCATTTACCACACTTCCAGCCCCTTTGGTTATTTGAATACTTTCCACCCAAGTACCTGGTGTAAATGTTAATCCATAAGCTTGTGCTGCCCCTCGTACCGTGGGGATATTTTCCATCGCTATAAGAATATATGGACTTGTTAAACCCAACATTTTTATCTGTCTGGTTCCAGAAATAGCGTCGGCAAAATTTACGTCAATAGAAGGATTGGTTTCAAAACTTTCAGCTAAATTACAACAAGCAGCTTTTAGCAGTTCGTCACTACTTACGTTAATTACATTTTGGGCTTCTATATAAGACCTTGAAGTTGCTTTTTTTCTGGCGACTAGCTTTACTTCTTCTAAATTACTTTTAGGACTTAAAGTCGCTTTTAATTGTTTTGTGGGATTTGCAACATTTAACGTGTCTGAAGTAAAACCCACATAACTTACAATTAGTTTTTTGTAAGATTCTTTGTAACGGATTGAAAACTTTCCGTCAAAGTCGGTTACTACTCCCACTTGGGTCCCAAGCCAATACACATTAGCCCCCAAAAGTGGTGTATTTGTTCCTTCTTCGTAAACTACACCTTCTACATGAGTTTGAGAAAACATAATTATAGGAAGAAAAATTAAAAATAGAGTAATTACTAATTTTTTCATTCTTTGATTTATAAATTTTATGGATACGCTTATAGAAGATATCTTCTCACATCCTTATTAAAGGAAAGAAGATTATCTTGATTTCATAAAATCAAAATCAAATTAAAAAGTCTTGATGTAAAATTTGGATATCGGCCACCAAAATGGGTGGAATGTAGTCTCTGTGTGGTGAAAGCTGAGCTGGCATGCTTTCAAAGAGGTGAAAATATGATTCGGACAGAGTAAACCAAACCAGTTGCTGTTCGTAATCTAAATCGTCAATTTTTTTGGAAGTGACTACTTCTTGACCCTCTACTAAATGCACCTCATCGTCACAACAATCAGGTTGTGTCACAGAAGTTTCTGAAGTACTAAAACAGGATGTTTCAGCACACCTTTCTACCTGAGCAAAAACTGCCGAATCGACAAGAAACCCACTACAAAAATGTTTTTTTATCGTAAAAGAGCTAGTTGACAATAAAATTAATATTGCCAATAGAAATGAAGAAACACTCTGTAGAAATTTTATTTTCACGACGCAAATTTACTAAATTTTAATTATCCAAAAACAGTTAAAAAATTAGCTTTAGATAAAATATAAAAACAATGTCATTAAAAGCATATTTATTATTTTTTAGCTTATCTTTGCCGCTTGATTACCAAAGTGGTATTCAGTACATAAAAATCATTTTAATAATATTGGCATGTATTTAACTGCAGACGAGAAAAAAGAATTATTTAAAAAACACGGTAAGTCTGAAAACGACACCGGTTCTACAGAAGGGCAAATTGCGTTGTTTACACAACGTATTGAGCACCTTTCAAAACACCTTAAAAGCAACCAGAAAGACTTCAATACTGAACGATCTTTGGTGAAATTAGTAGGTAAGCGTAGATCACTTCTTGATTATCTTATGAAAAAAGATATTGTAAGATACCGTGCAATCGTTAAAGAATTAGGATTACGTAAGTAATTATTTTAAAGGGGCTTTTTTAGCCCCTTTATTGTTTAAAATCTGGAAATTCAACACCTCTAGATTTTTCTACGAAAGAGTAGAAACAAATAGAAAAAGCTACCACTAGGTTTTTCATTGGTCACCACAACAACACAACTTTTGTTCGACAACCGGACAACGACCAATTTTAACTGCGCCTATTATCCCGATAGCTATCGGGACGCGCACTAATGAAAAACAAGTATGATACCTAAAGTATTTAAAGAGGTTATAGACCTTGGCGATGGTAGAGAAATCTCTATCGAAACCGGAAAATTAGCAAAACAAGCCCACGGCTCTGTTGTTGTGCAATCTGGAAAATGTATGCTGCTTTGTACCGTAGTTTCAAACTACGAACAAAAAGACTTACCATTTTTACCATTAACAGTTGACTACCGCGAAAAATTTGCAGCAGCAGGACGTTATCCTGGTGGTTTCTTCAAAAGAGAAGCAAGACCAAGTGATGGTGAAATTTTAACGATGAGATTGGTGGATCGTGTATTGCGTCCATTATTTCCAAAGGATTACAGTGCCGAAACACAAGTAATGATCCAGTTAATGTCTCATGACGAAGATGTGATGCCAGAAGCAATGGCTGGTTTAGCCGCTTCTGCAGCGATTCAATTATCAGATTTTCCTTTTGAATGTGCTATTTCTGAAGCCCGAGTAGGCCGTGTAGATGGTAAATTCATCATCAACCCAACAAGAGCGCAATTAGCAGAATCTGATCTAGAAATGATGATCGGAGCTTCAGCAGACAGCGTGATGATGGTAGAAGGTGAAATGGATGAGATTTCAGAAGAAGATATGGTAGAAGCAATAAAATTTGCTCACGAAGCCATTAAAGTACAAATTGAAGCACAACATCGCTTAGCTGAAGCAGTAGGAAGAAAAGAAGTACGTGAGTACGAAGGTGAATCTACTGAAGCAGACCTTGAGAAAAAGGTACACGATTTGGCGTATGACAAAGTATATGCTGTTGCAAAAGCTGGTTCTTCAAAGCACGAGCGTACAGAAGCATTCGCTAACATTAAAGAAGAAGTAAAAGCTTCATTTTCTGAAGAAGAACTAGAAGAACAAGGCGATTTAATTTCAGATTATTACCGTAAAGCTGAAAAAGCTGCCGTACGTGATCTTATCTTAAATGAAGGGTTACGTCTTGATGGCCGTAAGACTGACGAGGTTCGTGATATTTGGTGTGAAGTAGATTATTTACCATCTGTACACGGTTCTGCTGTGTTTACAAGAGGTGAAACACAAGCATTGGCAACTGTTACCCTAGGTACATCTCGCGATGCAAACCAGATAGATATGCCATCTCAAGAAGGTGAAGAACGCTTCTACTTACATTATAACTTCCCTCCATTTTGTACTGGTGAAGCAAGACCTATTCGTGGAACATCTCGTAGAGAGATTGGTCACGGTAACTTAGCGCAACGTGCCCTAAAAGGTATGGTACCAGAAGAATGCCCTTACACTGTACGTGTGGTTAGTGAAGTATTAGAATCTAACGGATCCTCTTCTATGGCGACTGTTTGCGCAGGTACAATGGCATTAATGGATGCTGGTGTACAAATGAAAAAGCCAGTTTCTGGTATCGCTATGGGGTTAATTTCTGATGGTGATTCTGGGAGATATGCTGTATTGTCCGATATTTTAGGTGATGAAGATCACTTGGGTGATATGGACTTTAAAGTAACTGGAACTGCAGATGGTATCACTGCGTGCCAAATGGATATTAAAGTAAAAGGATTGTCTTATGAGATTTTAGTGAATGCACTAAAACAAGCTCGCGAGGGTCGTTTACACATTCTAGGTAAATTAACCGATACTATTGCACAACCAAATGCAGATGTTAAATCTTACGCTCCTAAAATGGTATCTGTAAGGATTCCAAACGAGTATATTGGCGCAATGATTGGACCTGGTGGAAAAGTAATTCAAGAACTTCAAAAAGAGACGGATACAACAATCGTTATCAACGAAGATCCAGAAACTGAAGAAGGTATTATTGAAATATTAGGTACTGGTCAAGAAGGAATTGATGCCGTATTAGCTAAAATTGACTCTATTACCTTTAAACCTGAAGTAGGTAGTGTATATGAAGTGAAAGTAATCAAGATACTTGATTTTGGAGCTGTAGTTGAATACGTTGATGCCCCTGGTAATGAAGTTTTGTTACACATTTCTGAACTAGCTTGGGATCGTACCGACAATGTTACCGATGTAGTAAACATGGGTGATGTAATCGATGTGAAGTACTTCGGTATTGATAAGCGAACTAGAAAAGAGAAAGTTTCTAAAAAAGCACTTGAGCCAAAACCAGAAGGCTATCAAGAGCGTAAAAGCAGTGGCGGAAGCCGTGACAACAATAAAGGTCGCGACAACCGAAACCGAGATAATAAAAAAAGAGACTAAGATTTCTTTTAAATAATTTGTAAAAACGCCTTCTAAACAGAAGGCGTTTTTTTGTCTGTCAATATAGCAGAACACTCATTATGGCAGACAATACCTGCCATTTCTGCACCAATTGCATTTTAGTTAAAAAGTTAAGAATTAATTAAAAAACTTAGCTTAACCACTGTATTTGCTATCTTTATCTGAAAACATTTTCAAATAACTCCGAATTTTTCAAAGTTTATAGAGTCTCGTATGGTACTTGCACACTATAGGCCAAACAATTAAATAAAATTATGAAAGTACTAGTTATAGGCGCTGGAAATATGGGATTAACCTACGCTGAAGGCATGGCAAAATCGCCATACTTGAATCGAAGGAATTTAATGATTTTCGATGTTTCTTCAGAAAAAACAGAAGCATTAAGCGCTATTCCGCATTTTGATGCATACGATACTCTTGAAGACTGTCTGCCCAAAGCAGATGTTGTTTTTATTGCAGTAAAACCATACCATAGTGAAGATCTTTTTAAAACTATGAAAAACCAAGTTAACAAAGACCAAGTGTTTGTTTCCTTAATGGCAGGGATTACGATAGAAAGTATGCAGGAAGGATTAGGAGTTAAAAAAGTTAT
>NZ_CAXBCK010000035.1:0-39275 GCF_963974425.1 uncultured Marixanthomonas sp. | reverse complement strand
CTATGAAACGGCAAGGAAAAGAAGGAGAATTCCGTTCAAACTTACACCGTGGTGGAAACGCATCTATCATAACGCTAAGTGATGAAGAAGAAATAGCTGCCTTAAAAGCTGCCAAAGCTATGGGTTTAGGTATTGCAGGGGTTGATATGTTACAGTCAGATAGAGGCCCTTTAATTCTAGAAGTAAATTCGTCACCGGGGTTAGAAGGGATTGAAGCTGCAACTGGAAAAGATATTGCCACAACCATTATAAAATATATAGAACGAAACGTATAACTATGGCAGAAGAAAACACCGATTTAATACTTCTGAAAACAAAGATAGCACCGGGCGAAAGTAAAAAACTTAATTTCAGTATCGCTAAACTATATACTGGAACCAAGGTTGAAATTCCTATTATCGTGGAACGTGCTATAGAACCTGGACCAACTATTTTGATAACTGCTGGTATTCATGGTGATGAAGTAAACGGTGTTGAGGTGGTACGACAACTAATTGCCAAAAAAATGAACCGCCCCAAACGCGGTACTGTAATTTGCATTCCTATTTTAAACGTATTCGGATTTTTAAACGCCCAACGAGAATTTCCAGATGGTAAAGATTTAAACCGTAAGTTTCCGGGAACTAAGCACGGTTCTTTAGCCAGTAGGGTTGCCTATCATTTTAGTAAGGAAATTGTTCCCCACGCAGATTATTGTTTAGATTTTCATACCGGTGGCGCAAGTCGGTTTAATGCGGCACAGATTCGTATTAAACCTAATGATGAAAAATTGTTGAGTTTAGCTCAAGTATTCAATCCACCGTTTATAGTGTATTCAAGCTTGTTGAAAAAATCATATCGAGAAACCTGTGACAGTATGAATATCCCGACCTTATTATTTGAAGGCGGAAAATCTTTGGAAAGCGACAAACATATTGCCAAACACGGTGTTGACGGTATTGCTCGGGTTTTAAAGCATCTGGATATGCTTCAAGATACTTTTGAAGTACCAAAAGCAAAAACAAAAAGTGTCTTAATTGAAAAAAGCAAATGGTTACGTGCTCAAAAAAGTGGCTTGTTGCACATTAAGGTTCCATGTCACAAGCACGTGGTAAAAGGCGAATTTCTGGCTACTATTACTGATCCTTACGGAACGATGCGATTTAAAGTGCTTTCGCCTAATGATGGCTACATTATCAACGTAAATCAATCGCCTATTATCTATCAAGGGGATGCTATTTTTCATATTTCAACAGAAAATTCGCCTATTTCAGAAAAAGAGGAAGAAGACTACTAATGGACAAAGTACAACTTAGAACAGCCTATAAGAACCGAAGGGAACAGCTTTCATCTTCAGCCATAGAAGAACATAGCCTTCAAATCGCTAATCAAGCATTGAAACTTCCTATTTGGGAAGAAACCTATTATCATATCTTTCTTCCTATTCAATCGTATAAGGAAGTGAATACAGAATATATAATGCATATTCTACAAGGGAAAGATAAAAGTATCGTCGTTTCAAAATCTGAATTTAAAACAGGCAAATTAAAGCACTATTTGTTACAAGAAAATACGGTAATTAAAATTTCAAAACACGGTATTCCTGAGCCAGTTGATGGTATTGAAATTCCTGCAGAAAAACTAGATGTTATTTTCGTTCCACTTTTAGCGTATGATGAAAAAGGAAATAGAATTGGCTACGGAAAGGGCTTTTACGATCGCTTTTTAGCCAACTGTAAACCTGACGCACTATTTGTTGGGCTATCTTTCTTTCCTCCTGAAAAAAGCATCGCTGTTGAAGAAACAGATATTCCCTTGCATTACTGTATTACACCCGAAAAAGTAATTTGTTTTTAAAAAACTATCTATATTTGAGTTTCTTAAAAACTAAATTAACTTTATGGAACAACAAGAAGTAACAAACCGACCTCAAAAACCCGACAACCACCTAGTATGGGCTATTTTATGCACAGTGCTTTGCTGTTTGCCATTGGGGATTGTATCAATCATTAAATCAACTAAAGTAAACGAATTATATGAACAAGGCGACTACGCTGGAGCTCAAAAATCTGCTGACGAAGCGAAAAAATGGGCTATCTGGGGTGCAGTTATAACAGGAGCTTTTCTTGTATTATACATTATATTGATGGCTATAGGTGTTGCCGGTGGCCTTATGTCAGGTGGTGGATATTAAAAAAACAGGTAAATTTCTTACCATTATAACTTTCATTGGGATTGCTATAATTGTATTTTTTCAATACAATCCTAATGAAAGTTCATTTTTTATACCCTGTCCTTTTCACTTTATAACTGGGCTACATTGCCCTGGTTGTGGTTCGCAACGCGCCTTACACCAATTGGTACATTTCAATATATTTGGAGCTTTTAGGTACAATCCGTTATTGGTGCTTTCTTTACCCATTCTTATTTATAGTGTAGGAATAACGTTGTATAATTTTGTGAACCAAACCAAATACCGAGTTTCGTTTTTTTACAACAATACGTTTATTTATATCTATTTTGGAATTGTAGTTGCTTTTTGGATACTGAGAAATATACCAATTGAGCCGTTTAGCTGTTTAGCGCCTACTACTTTGTAAAAGAGAGATTCTTCTTATTCTTCTTCTTTATCTGGAAACGCTTTTTTATGGAAAAGTAATAACAATATTACTCCCACACTTATAGAGGTGTCGGCAACATTAAATACGGGCTCAAAGAACGTAAAGTAATTACCACCCCAGAACGGAAGCCATTCAGGCAAATAGCCTTTCCATAGCGGAAAATAAAGCATATCCACCACTTTCCCGTGGAACAGTGTACCATAACCGCCGTCTGCTGGCATAAAACTAGCAAGTTGATTGTGGCTATCGTCAAAGATGATTCCGTAGAAAACAGAATCTACGATATTTCCGAAAGCACCTGCAAAAATAAGAGCAATCGAAACCACTAATACGCGAGATGCACGCTTACGAACCGAATCCCACAGCCAATACCCAATCCCTACGATAGCAACTAAGCGGAATAGTGTAAGAAATAATTTTCCGTACTCTCCAGGTATTTTAGCACCCCAAGCCATCCCTTCGTTTTCTACAAAAAGAATGCTAAACCAATCAAAAACAGGGATTTCTTCACCTAAAATAAAGTTAGTTTTAATATATACTTTTGAAATTTGGTCGATTAACAGAACCAAAATTATAATAAAGGAAGCCTTCTTTAGTGACATAAGTTATTTTAACAGCTGCAAAAATAACAATATTATTCGGTTTGCAGCAGTGTGATTGAGCCTGTTATACTTTCGGCATTAATTTTATATTTTCCTGTTTTAGGTAGTTGATTTAAAGTAGTTCCTTTTTTAGAAACAGCTTGCCCTGTAACGACCGGTTTTGCATAAACGGTAATAGCTCCCTCTTTGGTATACAGAGTAGCATTTCCTTTAAAATTGTTTAGCAAACACGTTCCGTTTTCTAAGGCCACAAAAAAGTTATCATAGGCTCCTTTTCCAGTTACCGAAGCGATTTTTGACCGTATTTCTACCTGCATACTTTCAGGAATAGTTACAATCATATCAATCGCAATAATTTTATGAGCAGCTAGTTTATCATTCTCCTTTTTAAAAAATGGGGAATATCCAGTTGAAAGTGTCAAGGTTTTATGAGCTTCAGAAGTATTTACAACTACACTTTCGTAGTTTTCGCCTTCAATATGAGTACGAATTTTGATTTTATCTGTCTTTTTTGCTGAAATGTCTATGGTAAATACATCATCAGACTCAATAATTAAAGTTTCAAAACCTAACGCACTAAACTCTTTCTGAAGAACCTTTTGAGCCATAGCTTCAGTTGTCAACAAAAAGACACCTACTAATATTATAATAAATTTTAGCATAAAAAAGCCCCAGAATTTGGGGCGTATTTTTTAAAGCACTTAATTATTTAAAGTGCGATATTTAAGTAAATCAAAAAATACTGCATTCTAATATTCTTTTTAGAATGTACTCGCTCTATGTGATCGAGCTATACAAGCTGTATTTACTTTTGCATGTTTTTAGCTTCAATACTTAAAGTTGCATGTGGCACTAATTTTAAACGCTCTGGATTAATTAATTTTCCAGTTACACGGCACACGCCGTAGCTTTTATTTTCAATTCTAATTAATGCATTTTTAAGGTCGCGAATAAACTTTTCTTGACGAATAGCTAATTGTGAGTTTGCTTCTTTGCTCATTACTTTACTACCTTCATCAAACGCCTTAAACGTTGGTGAGGTATCGTCAGTACCGTTAGTACTATCGTTTTTATAAGAACTTTTAATTAATTCTAATTGTTCTTTCGCCTTTTCTATTTTTCCCTGAATCAATACTTTAAATTCTTCCAGCTCTTTATCGCTGTATCGGGTTTTTACGTCATTTGCCATATCTAGTGTTTTTTTATTTCCATTAAGGTTGCAATATCATCAAAAGCAATTTCTGTACCATTGCTCACTTCATTATCAAATTGCAAAATTTCGGTTAATGTTTCTTCTTTAATATATTCAAGATTTTCTTCTACTGCCGGTTTAAGCTTTTCATCATCTTTAATAGTTACTTCTACTCGATCAGTTACTTCAAACCCTGAATCTTTTCGTAGGTTTTGAATTCGGTTTACCAATTCTCTCGCGATTCCTTCATTTTTAAGAGAAGGTGTAATAGTTACATCGAGGGCTACGGTAATTCCGTTAGTATTTGCAACTAGCCAACCTTCAATATCTTGAGAACTTATTATAACGTCATCAAGGCTCAATGTAGTATTTTTTTCGTTAATTTCTACTGAAATTTCACCTTCTTTTTCAAGTACCGCTATCTCTTCTTGACCAAATCCTGTAATTGTTTGCGCTACTAATTTCATGTCTTTACCAAAACGAGGCCCTAATTTTTTAAAGTCAGGTTTTATTTGTTTTACAAGTAACCCTGAAGCCTCATCAATTAGTTTAATCTCTTTTACGTTTACTTCAGATTTTATCAAATCTTCCACTGCTTCAATTTCAGTTTTAACGGTTTCATCTAAAACTGGAATCATTATTTTCTGTAGTGGTTGACGCACTTTTATTTTTTCACGTTGACGTAAAGATAAAACAAGCGATGAGATTGTTTGTGCCCGCTGCATTTTACGTTCTAACGTTTTATCTATAAACGAACTATCTGCTTTTGGGAAATCACTTACGTGAACCGACTCTTTTCCTTCTTTTTCAACTCCTTCGGTTAAATCTTTATACAAACGATCCATAAAGAATGGAGCCACCGGCGCGCCTAATTTTGCTATGGTTTCTAAACATGTATACAGTGTTTGATAAGCCGAAATTTTATCGTCGTTATAGCTTCCTTTCCAATAGCGTCTTCTGCTTAATCGCACAAACCAGTTACTTAAGTTTTCTTGCACAAACTCTGAAATCGCACGCGTTGCTTTTGTAGGCTCATAATCGCTATAAAAAGTATCTACTTTTTCAACAAGGGTATGTAATTCTGAAAGAATCCATCGGTCTATTTCAGGGCGTTTTTCTAACAGTACATCTGCTTCAGCATAGGTAAAGTTGTCCAAATTGGCATATAAACTGAAAAAACTATAGGTATTGTAAAGTGTTCCGAAGAATTTATTACGCACTTCCGAAATACCATCCAAGTCAAATTTCAAGTTATCCCAAGGATTCGCATTGCTAATCATGTACCAACGTGTAGCATCGGGACCGTAGGTATTAAGTGTTTCAAACGGATCTACAGCATTGCCCAACCGTTTGGACATTTTCTGTCCATTTTTATCCAGCACCAGACCATTACTCACTACATTTTTATAAGCAACATCATCAAAAATCATCGTAGCAATCGCGTGCAAGGTATAGAACCAACCACGAGTTTGATCCACACCTTCAGCAATAAAATCGGCTTTGCGCCACGTTTGCTCTACTTTGTCTTTGTTTTCGAAAGGGTAATGCCATTGTGCATATGGCATACTTCCGCTATCAAACCACACATCGATTAGATCGGCTTCGCGCTTCATTGGTTTTCCACTTTCTGAAACAAGTGTAATTCCGTCAACAATGTTTTTATGTAAATCTACCGTATCATAGTTTTCTTCTGAAAAATCGCCGGGGGTAAAGTCTTCATAAATTGCTTTATCCATAACGCCAGCTGCAACAGCTTTTTCCATTTCGGTTTTCAGCTCTTCTATGCTACCAATGCATTTTTCTTCCTTGCCATCTTCAGTTCTCCAAAGCGGTAACGGAATTCCCCAATAACGCGAACGAGACAAGTTCCAGTCGTTTGCATTCGCCAACCAGTTCCCAAAACGACCTTCTCCAGTTGCTTTTGGTTTCCAGTTGATGGTTTTATTTAAATCGTGCATACGATCTTTAAATTCCGTCACTTTTATAAACCAAGAATCTAATGGATAGTATAAAATAGGCTTATCGGTACGCCAGCAGTTTGGGTAGCTGTGTACATATTTTTCAACGTGAAAAGCTCTGTTTTCGGTTTTCAATTTGATGACTAATTCAACATCGACTGATTTTTCAGGTGCTTCGCCATCGTCGTAATATTCGTTTTTTACATATTTTCCGGCCAACTCTTTCATCTCTGGACGGAATTTTCCTTGTAAATCCACCAACGGAACTAAATCGCCATTTTCATTTTTAACCAATAACGGCGGAACTTCCGGTGTAGCTTCTTTGGCTACTTTGGCATCGTCTGCACCAAAGGTTGGCGCGGTATGTACAATACCAGTACCATCTTCGGTTGTCACAAAATCCCCCGCAATTACACGGAAGGCATTCTCAGGGTTTTCGTAAGGTTTTGCGTAATCCAATAACTGCTCGTATCGAATATCTAACAGGTCTTTCCCCTTAAATTCTTTTACAATGAAATACGGTATCTTTTTATCGCCTTGTTTATAACTGTCAAGGACTTCTTCATTTGGTTTTTCTTCATATTTCCCGCCAAATTGTTTCCCTACTAAGTTTTTAGCAAGTACTACGTAAATAGGCTCAAATGTGTATTGGTTGTAGGTTTTTACTAATACGTAGTCAATCTTCTTTCCTACGGTAAGCGCCGTGTTACTTGGCAATGTCCAAGGTGTGGTTGTCCAAGCTAAAAGGAAGATGTTGTTACTTTCTTCAGCTAAAAAATCTGGCAATATATCTGCAACGGCTTTAAATTGAGCCACTACAGTCGTATCGGTAACATCTTGATATGTTCCTGGTTGGTTTAGTTCGTGCGAACTTAAACCCGTTCCCGCTTTTGGCGAGTACGGTTGTATGGTGTAGCCTTTGTACATAAGGCCTTTGTTGTATATTTCTTTCAGCAACCACCAAACCGTTTCCATGTATTTTGGCTTGTAGGTTATGTATGGATCGTCCATATCTACCCAATAGCCATAGCCTTCGGTTACTTTGTTCCATGCATCGGTATACCGCATAACGGCTTTTTTACAAGCATCGTTGTAAGCCTCAACAGAAATTTTCTTCCCTATATCTTCTTTGGTAATGCCTAATTCTTTTTCAACACCCAATTCAATAGGTAGTCCGTGTGTATCCCAACCCGCTTTTCTATCCACTTTAAACCCTTTTTGGGTTTTGTAGCGACAAAAAATATCTTTAATAGAACGTGCCATCACGTGGTGAATACCTGGCATTCCATTTGCAGATGGAGGCCCTTCAAAAAACACAAACGGCTCATTACCTTCACGAATGGAAATACTCTTTTCGAAAATGTTGTTTTCATTCCAAAAATCAAGTATTTCTGTCGCTGTCTTAGGAAGGTCTAATCCCTTGTATTCTTTAAACTTTTTGCTCATAACAAGTTGCATTTCAATAAGGTTGCGAAAGTAAGAAATTTTACTGAAAAAGTCTATCTTGGGAACCTTCAAATAACACATTGCTAATGTGATTTTTATTCCTTTAAAGAAGTTTCTTTCATATTTTTCTATATTTACTAAAAAACCAACCGCTTTTGAAAAAATTACTTTTGCTATTACTTCTTGTCCCAATGTTGACTTTTGCACAAGACTATGTTGATATTTTTAGAATAGGTTACGGCGAAACATTTAATAACGATTTTGAAGGAACCAACAGCAGTACGAGTATTCGATCTTTTGAGGTTGGCCTTACCTTTCCTGTCGTTCTCAATGACAACCACGCTTTAATCACTGGAGCCGATTTTAGCGCAAACAATTTACAGCTGTTTCCTGAAGCCGAACGCACTAGTTTATACAGTACAAATATAAAATTAGGTTTGGCTTCTACGTATTCTGAAAGATGGAGTTCGACAATAGTTTTATTGCCTAAAATTGCTTCAGACTACAATGATATTTCCAGCGATGATTTCTATTTAGGAGGCTTTGCTTTGCTGAAACTTCAGAAAAAAGAAAATTTAATTTACCGTTTTGGAGTCTATGGTTCCCAAGAAGCTTTCGGTTTTTTTACTACACCAATTATTGGTTGGTATTATTTAAGTCCTAATAAAAAGTTTGAAATGGATATGTCACTGCCCATTTCAGCAGATGTAAGCTATGACTTGGGAAAAACCACTATTGGAATGGATTATTTTGGTATTGGGAGAAGTTTCAATATAAAAAAAGAAAATCAGCCCGATACGTACGTTGATTTAAGCTCATTGGAATTTGCCGCTTACTGGCAGTTTAATTTTCTAGACAAAAGTGTCTTACTACGAACAAAACTAGGCTATTCCAGCAATAACTATGAGGTTTATACAGATGGTGAAACTATCGATTTAGGACTTTCAGCCTTTAGTTTTGGTGACGACCGCACGCAACTAAACCCAGAAATGAAAGGTGGTTTTTTTGCTAAAATTGAAGCTATTTACCGCTTTAATCTACCCACAAAACAGGATAAAACCCTTGAAAATCAATAAATTTCTATCCTAAAAAGTTATTTTTACTATATTTGATATAAACTCCCCCTAAAATGATACCAAATTTAAAAGGAGAGGTTTGGAAGAAATTTTCCGATCCCTCATGGCGTAGAAGTGATAGTATTGATATTTCTAACTACGGAAGAGTAAAACATTATAAAAATAATCCTGATGGTGAATTCCTAAAAACCTATACTTTAAATGGTTATGAAGTTTTCTCAACCTTAAAAAAGAATGGGAAAACCAGTTTGATTTACATGCATCGAGCCGTTGCTCAATTGTTTTTAGAAGAAACCGAAGGTAAAAATTTAGTGATTCATAAAGACTTTAATAAAGCAAACAATCACGTAGATAACTTAAAATTTGCCAACCGTAAGGAACTTACAGAGCATAATAAAAATAGCCCAGCGGTGATAAAAGCAAAAAAAGAAGCTTTATTAAAGCCAAAGTATGCTAAACTTACGCCCGAGAAGGTTAGATTATTAAAGAAGAAGATATTCGACCCCAATCGTAGAACGCGATTACGATTAATTGCTAAGCAATTTGGAATTTCAGAAATGCAATTGTACCGAATAAAATCTGGTAAAAACTGGGGGCATATAGATTATAAATAAATATGGAAAGAGCTTGTCCCGAATGTGGCGATAAAATAATTGGTCGAGCAGACAAAAAGTTTTGTAGCGATGCATGCCGCAATTCCCATAACAATGCTTTAAATAAAGACAACAAAAATTTAGTGCGCAACATTAACAACCGGTTGCGTAAAAATTATCGCATTCTAGAAAAGCTAAACACAAAAGATAAAACCAAAGTAAAAAAACAAACCCTACAAAAGCACGGTTTTAATTTTCAATTTTTTACTGGACAATACGTTACCAAAGTGGGAAGTGTCTATTTGTACGTCTACGATCAAGGCTATTTACCACTTGAGGATGATTGGTATTTGTTAGTCAAAACAGAATTAACCATGTAACTATTTCCAGCTATTTCCTTTTAATTCCAACGCCGCTTTTAACACATCTTTTTGGCTTATCTGTCCAACCAATTTCCCATGTTCACATATGGGAAAACGTCGCCGTTTATCTCTTAAAAATTTCTCAGCGGCATCAAATAGGTTCATCTCTCCATCAATAGTTTCCACTTCTTTAATCATGTGGTCTTCTACTTTAATTTCTTCCATTGGCAGGTTGTGATAGCGACTGTTACTAATCTCTTTAATACAATCACCTTCACTAATTATTCCAACTAACTCGTAATTATCATTTACAACCGGCCCACCGGAAATTTTCTTTTTAATGAGCGTGTTCATTACTTCCAAAACAGTTTGTTCGGGTTTAAATGTTATTAAATTTCTGCTCATATAATCTGAAACTTTAATGTTTTCTGAAGAGCCCTTTTTTGGTTTTGCTCGTTTTCCTATATAATTTTTAATTCCCATATTCTTAGCTTTTTATCTCCTTTAAATATAGTCATTTTTATAATAGGCTGTTTACTATTTATTTCTGAAAAGGAACAATCTCATTAAATATCGTACTTTTAGAACGTTAAAAAGCCAACCCATGAAACGAGTATCTGCTGTTCTTTCCCTACTAATCGTACTAGGATTAATCTATTATTCTTTTTATAGCTTAATGCCAAGAGAAGGCACTCCTAAGAGTATTGCAAAAACCGAGTTTTCAACCGAACGTGCCCTTGAGCAATTACAGCACATTGCTAAAAAGCCGCACTACCATGGTTCTCAAGAACACGCAACCGTTAGAAAGTATTTAGTTAGTGAATTAGAGAAGCTAGGGTTGCAAACCCAAACACAAGAAGGATTTGTTTTTACCACCCAAAGTAGAACCATGAATCGTCCCATTAATATTGTGGCTCGAATGGAAGGGACTGGACATGGGAAAGGTCTTGTGTTACTTTCGCATTATGATAGCGCCTTAGTACCTTCTCCAGGTGCGAGCGATGCCGGAAGTGGTATTGTCACCATTTTAGAAAGCCTTCGTGCGTACCAAGCGAGCGGTAAAAAGCCTAAAAATGATATCATCGTTGTATTTACCGATGCTGAAGAAATTGGCCTAGATGGCGCAAAGTTATTTGTAAATGAGCATCCGTGGGCAAAAGATGTAGGGCTCGTTCTCAATTTTGAAGCCAGAGGTAGTGGTGGGCCTAGTAATATGATTTTAGAAACAAATGGAGGTAATGAAAAATTGGTTAAAGCTTTTATAAAAGCAAACCCAGACTACCCAGTGGCATCTTCTTTAATGTATAGCGTCTATAAAATGTTGCCAAACGATACCGATTCCACCATTTTTAGGGAAAATGGCGACATTCCTAGTTACTTTTTTGCGTTTATAGACGATCATTTTGATTATCATACTGCTAACGATACTATTGAAAATTTAGACATAGAAACCTTGCAACATCAAGGGAGTTATCTATTGCCTTTGCTACATTATTTTGCCGATGCCGATTTAAATAACTTGAAATCGAACGATGAATATGTGTATGTAAATGTTCCTTTTTTAAAAATGATTTCATTTCCCTTTTTATGGATATTGCCACTACTTTTAGTCGCAACTGTGCTATTTGGCATTCTTATTTTCTATGGATTTAAAAAAGAGAAAATAACAGGGAAAGGCATCGCTAAAGGCTTTGTTCCTTTTTTACTTTCTTTGGTTGCTTGTGGACTAATTGGATTTTTTGGTTGGAAATTGTTACTTGCTATCTACCCGCAATACAACGAAGTACAACACGGTTTTAAATATAATGGTCACGCTTATGTAGCGTTCTTTGTTTTCCTTTCTCTTTCCATTACCCTTTATCTGTACAGGCGCTTTGCCAATAGGGAACCAGTAGCTTCAGTCTATGTGGCACCACTAATTTTTTGGGTTCTTATCAATGTGGCTGTTTTTGTTATTTTAAAAGGAGCAGCGTATTTTATAATTCCTGTATTCTTTGGGCTGTTGTCGCTTTGGATACTTATCAAACAAGAAAAACCTAGCTTGCTTTTAATGGTTTTATTGGCCGCTCCAGCTTTGTTTTTCTTTTCACCGCTTATTCAGTTTTTCCCAGTTGGATTAGGTTCCGAAATGGTCGTGATCAGCTGCGTATTTACCGTTTTATTATTTGGTTTATTACTTCCAGTATTTGGTTTTTATAGTTGGAAGAAACTACTTTCCATTCTTTGCTTTTTATTTGCCTTTGGGTTTTTTATGGAAGCTCACTTTACCAGTGATTTTTCTGAAACACGCCAAAAACCCAATAGTTTAATTTATTATCAAGATAAAGACGCGGACGAATCCTATTGGCTTACCTACGATAACATGTTGGACGATTGGACTAAAGGTTATTTAGGTGAAAAACCCATTGGAGTACCGTCAGAAATACTGGGTGCTTCTGGCAGCAAATATAATACAGGCTATACCTACGCTGCAAAAGCTCCTGAAAAGTCAATAACTCCTTTTCAAATTAATTTAAAGAAAGACACGATTATAAATAACCGAAAGGAAGTTACATTCACCATTATCCCAAAACGAAATATCAATCAATTAAATTTATATGCAGATGCAGATGTTTCATTCAATTCTCTTTCCTTTAATGGTCAAAAAGCGCTAAAAGATAGTACTGGTTTTGTTTACGGAAACAGAAAAAGTGATTTGTTACTTCGGTATTGGGTGAATAACAATGATTCGCTAGAAGTTTCGTTTACAACTGAATCAAAAAAGTCCGTTTCATTTACTGCTTTAGAATTTTCGTATGATTTAATGGATAATGCTAATTTCAGCATTAGTAAACGCCCTAAAAATATGATGCCAAAACCTTTTGTGGTTACAGATGCCATTGTTATAAAACGTACTTTTGCCGTTGATAAGTTGCCAACCTTTAAAAAAGATAGTTTAACTTTTTAAGCAAAAAACAACCTACAAAATGAATAAAACCATAGCAATTGCTGGCCTTGGATGGCTAGGAAAACCGTTTTCCATACACTTACAAAATTTAGGGTATCGTATAAAAGGATCGGTAACAAGCATTGAGAAAGCTGGCACATTGCAACGTAACGGAATAGAAACCTATCCTGTTGAAATTTCGGAAGATGGCGTTTCAGGTGAAGTGGAAGCTTTTTTAAAAGATATTGATTGTTTAGTTATTATGATTCCGCCGGGTTTACGAAAAAATACTGGCGCTAATCACGTCGCTAAAATGTCCCATTTTTTAAATGAAATTGAAAAGTCTTCAGTAAAAAATGTGATTCTTGTAAGCAGTACTTCAGTGTATAGTGATGCGCAAGGCACCGTAACGGAAAAAGACAAACCCATAGCTGAAACCAACGCTGCCAAACAACTAATAGAAGTAGAAAAAATATTTTTCTCTTCTGAAGTTTTTAAAACAACAATCGTACGGTTTGGTGGGTTATTAGGTGGAAAACGACAACCCGTGCGTTATTTAGCTGGAAGAAAAAACCTGAACCACGGAAATGCTCCTGTTAATTTAATCCATAGAGATGACTGCATAGCTATCCTTTCGGAAATTATAAAACAAGATTCTTTTGGGCATATTTTTAACGCTGTAACGCCTTTTCATCCTATTAAAAGGCATTACTACACCCAAAAAGCAACTGAATTGAATCTTGAGCCACCTTCTTATTCCAAAGAAAAAGAAAATACGGTTTACAAAAAAGTAACTTCGATTAATCTTCCTAACATACTAGGTTACACTTTTAAGCAACAAGCTTAACTGTTATGTAATATACTGAATGGTAATGTTATGAGTTTTTAACTATCTTTAAATAAACAAAAAAACTTACCATTATGAACACAAAAGAAATTGCAGAAAACCTAGTAAATTGGTGTAATAGCGATCAAGAAGAACGCTGTTATCAAGAATTGTATAGTCCAAATATTGTAAGTATTGAACCTACTGGTGATAACCCTGTTGCTAATGGAATGGATGAAGTTGCCAAAAAAGGAGAATGGTGGCAAGAAAATTTCGAAGTACACAGCCGTCATACCAGTGAACCTATTGTGGCAGATAACTGGTTTAGCGTGCGCCATGAAATGGATACTACACATAAACCTAGTGGCCAACGCAGTCAAATGTCCGAAATTGGAGTGTATCAAGTAAAAGACGGAAAAATTGTAAAAGAGCAGTTTTTTTACAATGAGGAATAAGAGGTTGCTCGTATAAGTTGCGCTTTCATTTCGGAGGTTTCGATATACTTCGACTTCGCTCAGCACATCGCGCTTCTCGTACCTCGAAATATTCAACCATCTCACAGTGTAAACTTTACATTAAAACGGTGAGGTGGTTGAGTGTTCCGCCTTTGGCGGAATATATCGAAACCTCCGGTTGATTTATTGCTCTAAATCCTTCGGAAACTGCCCGTGTTTACGCGTATCCTCTTTGGTAATTGTTCTAAAATCATCAGTTTTATCAATACCATCTAAAAAGCTATAAAACTCTTTTGGTAACGGAACCAGTTTTCGTTCTTTAAGGTCAATCCAAGCGCCTAACATTTCGCAACGACCTAAGTTTCTTCCCTTATGGTCATAGAAATTGTGTACAAACTCAAAAAAAGTTCCTTTTTCCGAAAGTCCTCTTAATTGTAATGAAACACGTAGTGGTTTGCCAGGAAACGCTTCTTTAAAATAATACATACGTTCGTAGAGAGCCACTGGGCCTAAGTTCATTTCGGCTAAATGTTTTTGCCCAAACCCCTTTTCGCTAAAAAAACTCATTCGAGTATGGCTCATATAGTCTATAAATGCACTATTTCGTAAGTGGCGGTTGGCATCTACATCGTCCCAACGGATTTCAAATTCTTTTAAATACATAGTTCTTTTTGTTTAGTATTTTTTTCAGTTATATGGTTTATAATGGTTTCAACTGTTTCTGTTTCGGTAAGATTGTGGTCTTGACCGGTTGTAAACCAAGTTTGTATAGGTGTATTAGTAGCTTGTATTGCTTTTTTTATTTCTGAAATGGGCGTTATTTTATCAGATTCTTCATGAACCACAAATATTGATCTTTCAGCCTCATCAAAAAAATGTTTCATGGTAAGTTGTGATGCCGGGACTTTTAAAACGGAATCTACTTTTATTCCCAAATTATCAATAGTTTTATTTGATAGTTTTAGAGCGTCTCTAAAAAATCCATAAATGGAATTCATCCCTGCAGGAGCTCCCATAATGATATAGTCGTTAACCTGAATTTCTTTGTTAGCTAAAAAAGTATATGCACCTACTAAACTTCCTAAAGAATGACAAACTAAATGGTCTACGCCTCCTAATTTTTGAATTATAGCCTCGGTAGCCTGACGATACATCTCAATATTCATGGTCTTTCCTTTTGAAAGACCATGTGCTGGAGCATCTAATGAGTAAATGGTATATTCTGAAGTATCTAACTTATTAATATAAGGCTGCCATCTTTTAGAATGACTCATCCATCCGTGTAGAAAAAGTATTTTCTTAGGTCCGTTTCCCCATTTGTGTACCGCAATAGAAGCTTGAGGCACTTCAATGTATGATGTTTCAGCAGTTTCAAAAAAGTCATATCCCTCTTTTGAAATCGGCACGGCTTGCACCTTACACAACAATTTAAAAGCTTGTTCTCTATTCAGTTTAGGGAATAAAGGGGCTGTTGCGTTTAAGTATTTTCCTGTTAATTTGGTAAGTAACTTTTTCATTGAATTTTTAAATTTGAAAAATCAACACCTGTTTATATGGAGATTTCAGTAACTATGTTTCGTAAATGAGCAATGGTATGTGTAATTGCTTTTTTATCTCGTTGTAAACGGCTCATCATTATTCCGCCTTCTAGTGTAGCAATAAATATGGTGCTATAAAAAGCTACATCTGTATCAGGTTTCACTTGGTTATTCTTAATGCCGTTCTTAATTAACGTAGACACCGCATCTTTAAATTGTTGTAACATAGCGCAGGCTTGTTCGCGTAAAATCGGGTTTGCATCGTCTGCTTCTACAGCTGCATTCATTACGGGGCAACCGCCTTCATATAAAGGTGTATTCATATAATTTTCAAAAAAAGAAAAGATCGCCTCGATTTTAGTTCTGAAGTCTTTCGCTTCTTTAATGCTAGTCCCTATCTCACCAAACATAACTTTAGACAGTCGTTGCAATGCATGCTTTTCTAAATCGCCTTTGTTTTCAAAATGCCTGTAAATTGCTCCTTTGGTTAAGCCTGTGGCTTTAGTAATATCACTAATGGAAGTCGCCTTGTAACCCTGTGTATTAAACAAGTTTGCACTTTCATTGATAATCGTGTTTTTTGTTGCTTCTGCGTTTCGCATGGCACAAAGATACCGATTGGTATCTTAAATACAAAAAAGCACGAATACATTAACTACAAATTAAGAATTAGGTACTTTTGCAATTAAAACAAGCCTATGTATGCCACTAATTGAATCTACTTATTCCCCTAGCGGTATCTTTAAAAATGGGCATGTTGCCACAATTTATTCAGCTAAGTTGCGTCCTGTTCCAAAAGTAAAGCAGCATCGGGAACGCCTAGATCTTGAAGATGGTGATTTTTTAGATATTGATTTTTCGTATGCAAAAAATAAAACTTCAAAAGTGGCAATTATTCTGCACGGATTGGAAGGAAATGCACAGCGTCGTTATATAAAAGGGCAGGCAAAAAGCCTTACGAAACACGGTTGGGATGCCGTGGCTGTTAATTTTAGGGGGTGTAGTGGCGAACCAAACAAGTTGTTTTCTTCATACAATGCTGGTAAAACAGACGATTTGCAAGCCGTAGTTGATTTTCTTCTGAAGAAAGAAAAATATGATACTATATCTTTAATTGGTTTCAGTTTAGGCGGAAATTTAATGCTGAAATATTTAGGGGAGCGCAAAATACTTCCGAAGGAAATAAAAAGAGCTGTTGCCGTTTCTACTCCCTTAAATCTAAAGGGAACATTACAATCGCTTTCCAATTTCGACAATTGGATATATCGAACTTCCTTTTTACACAATCTTCGAAAGAAATTAAAAATTAAAGTGCAAAATTTCCCTGAAAAAATGAGCGCTTCAGATTTAAAACAAATAAAATCTTTACTAGATTTTGATAATTTATACACTGCTCCAGCACACGGTTTTAAGGACGCTTACGATTATTACAAACAAAATAGTAGCGGTCAATTTTTACCGAATATTACCATTCCTGTATTGATTTTAAACGCAAAAAACGATTCATTTTTAACCGAAGAAAGCTATCCCTATTCATTTGCAGAAACTTCAGAAAACATCTATTTAGAAACTCCTGAGTATGGTGGTCATGTAGGTTTTCATCAAACGAACGCAACCTATTACAGTGAAAACCGAGCGACTACTTTTCTAAATAGCAACAAGTAGTATAAAAATGAGTCAGCAGGCTTTAAATGCTAAGCTACTATATTCTAATTTACTACCTTTGCAACCATTAAATTGAAAATATGATCCAGTCGATGACCGGTTACGGCAAAAGCTTAGTGCAATTGCCTTCCAAAAAAATTACGGTTGAAATAAAATCGTTAAACAGCAAAAACCTTGATGTAAATGCGAGGGTTCCTTCAGCGTATCGTGAAAAGGAGTTAGAAATTCGGAAACAAATTTCGAAATCACTCTCTCGCGGGAAAGTAGATTTCAACCTCTACGTAGAGCAAACTAGTGAGGAAACTTCTACTGTAATTAACGAAGCAGCAGTTAAGCAATATATGAAACAATTGGCTCATATTACCGATGGCGACCCTGTTGAATTGATGAAAATGGCGGTTCGCTTTCCTGATGCTTTACAAACGGAACGTGATGAAGTTAATGAAACGGAATTCAATAAAATCACCGAGGCAGTTGCCGAAGCACTACAATCCATCAATCAATATAGAACCGACGAAGGGAAAGCGTTGGAAGCCGATTTTCAGAAACGTATAAACAATATTTCTTCGCTATTAGATGAAGTTATGGAGCTCGATCCACAACGCATGGACAATGTAAAAGAACGGTTGGCAAAAGCCGTAAGTGATTTAAAAGAAACGGTTGACGAAAATCGTTTTGAGCAAGAACTAGTTTATTACCTTGAAAAGTACGACATCACCGAAGAGCAAGTACGTTTGAGCAATCACCTATCTTATTTTTCTGAAACGTTACAAAATAAAACAAGTAACGGAAAAAAATTAGGCTTTATCTCTCAAGAAATTGGTCGTGAAATTAACACCATTGGTAGTAAAGCGAACTTTGCACCTATGCAACAAGTAGTTGTGCAAATGAAAGATGAACTGGAAAAAATTAAGGAACAAGCTTTAAATGTGTTGTAATGGAAGGAGGAAAATTATTTGTCTTTTCGGCACCGTCCGGAAGTGGTAAAACAACCATTGTACAATACTTACTCGCTCAAGAAGAATTAAATTTAGACTTCTCAATATCGTGTACTTCCCGAGAACCAAGAGGTGACGAAGAACACGGCAAAGATTATTATTTTATCAGTTTAAAAGACTTTAAACAACACATTAAAAACGGTGATTTTTTAGAGTGGGAAGAAGTATATCGCGATAATTTCTACGGAACATTAAAATCTGAAGTAGAACGCATCTGGGCGCAAGGTAAAAATGTAATTTTTGATATAGATGTGGTTGGCGGACTTCGGATAAAAAAGAAATATCCTGAGAAAACTTTGGCTGTTTTTGTGAAACCTCCAAGTGTGGATGAATTAAAACGCAGGCTTAAAAAGAGAAAAACTGAAAGTGATGAGCGTATTAACATGCGTATTGCGAAAGCTTCAGTAGAACTAGCGACGGCTCCACAGTTTGACTATATTATTAAAAACAACGACTTGGACACCGCCTTAAACGAAGCGAAAGAATTAGTATCCGGTTTTATAAAAAATGGCCATCCCGAACAAGAAGAAGAGTAAATGGTTAAAGCAAAAAAAATAGGGCTTTATTTTGGGACCTTCAATCCTATTCACGTGGGACACCTCATTATTGCTAATCACCTAGTTGAAAATAGTGATTTAGATGAAATCTGGATGGTAGTAACGCCACACAATCCACATAAAAAAAAGAAAACGCTGCTTGAAGACCATCACCGTTTGGCTATGGTGCGTATTGCACTAGAAGAATACCCAAAACTTAAAGCCAGCAATATTGAGTTTGATCTACCACAGCCCAATTATACTACCAACACTTTAGCACATCTAGAGGAAAAGTATCCTGAAAAATTATTTTCCTTAATAATGGGTGAGGATAATTTAAAGAGCTTCCATAAGTGGAAAAACTTTGAAGTTATTCTAGACCGATACGCTATCTATGTATATCCTAGAATTTCTGAAGGAACCATTGAAACTCAATTTGATGGTCATCCCAAAATCACAAAAGTAGACGCCCCAATTATGGAACTCTCTTCAACTTTTATAAGAAAAGGGATACAATCAGGAATGAATATTCGTCCTATGTTACCCCATACCGTTTGGAAGTATTTGGATGAAATGAATTTTTATAAATAATCTTATCCTTATACAACGAGAAACCGCCCCAACTGACTAAATTAAACAGTGTGAGACGGCTTCTACTAACCAACCAAAAAAAGGGTTTATATATTTTTCTGAATTATTTTAAAATTCAGTTTTTCTTGTTCTCTTATAACGCAAAGTTTGGGGGATTCTTATTTAAACACTCATAATCCATTGTTAAATAATCTATATCCCTAAAACAATAATATTTCAGTTTTAAAAGATTCAAAACACGTGCCAAGTTTTTTAAATGATTTGTTCTATTCTTGAAATTTGCACTTTAATTCGAGCCTTGACAATAATTGCGTACTTTTGAAACAATTGAAAACTTAATTATGACAGAAAGACCAAAATTTGCCGTTTTTGGCGGCGGAAGCTGGGCAACCGCCATTGTGAAAATGCTATGTGAAAATCTAGATGAAGTAGGTTGGTACATGCGTAACACATATGCACTAGACCATATTAAAAAAGAAGACCACAACCCCAATTACTTAAGTTCTGTAGAGTTTAAAGTTTCGCAGCTTAAATTGAGTAATGACATCAATGAAATGGTAGAGTACGCAGACTACCTCATCTTTGTTATCCCCTCGGCATTTGTAGAAACCGAACTTAAAAAACTTACTGTTTCTCTTGAAGAAAAAGTGATCTTTTCGGCGATAAAAGGGATTGTTCCTGAAACCAGCTTAATTGTTGGTGATCACTTTAACACCCATTATAACGTCGCTTTTAATAATATTGGCGTTATTTCCGGCCCTTGTCATGCCGAAGAGGTCGCTTTAGAACGTTTGTCTTATTTAACCATTGCCTGCGCCGATGAAGAAAAAGCCAAGTTAGTTGCAGATACATTGTCTAGCGATTATATAAAATGTACCACCAGCGATGACGTAATGGGCACCGAATATGCAGCCATGCTTAAAAACATCTATGCCATTGCTGCCGGAATTGCACACGGTCTGGGTTATGGAGATAACTTTCAGAGCGTATTGATGAGCAATGCCATACGCGAGATGAAAAAGTACGTGAAGAAAGTACACAAAATGAAACGTAACATTAATGATTCTGCCTATTTAGGTGATTTGCTAGTTACGGGCTATTCTGTATTTAGCCGAAATAGAATGTTTGGTAATATGATTGGGAAAGGCTACACTGTAAAAAGTGCCCAAATGGAAATGAGTATGATTGCCGAAGGGTATTACGCCACCAAAAGTGCCTATAACCTCAACCAAGCAAAAGGGAAGAAAAAAGCTAAAACACCAATTATAACTGCTGTGTATAATATTTTATATGAGGGGAAAGACCCAAAAAAGGTATTTACGAAGTTAACAGATAAGTTGGATTAATCACCGAGCTAAAACTCCATCCTTTTTCACTACAGGAAGTGAAACGGCATTATCCTGAATGGCAGCATTTGCTGGAATTTCAAAACGTTTGTCGTATAGCTTGTCGCCAATAAAATAGGTGACGGTAAAAAAGTTGTTTACTTTCAATACGTTTTCTTCCAAATATTCAATCTTAGCATATCCTTTAGCCGGTAATAATTGGATTGTTTTCCGCATCGGGGCGGTCATTTTTTTACAATCGTAGCCTTGTGATATAATGATGACGGTTTCTAACGGTTCGGAATTGTCATTAATAATATAGGCGTTCCAATCGTACGTTTTAAACTCCTCGTTAAACTCGTTAACCGCAGCTATATAAACGTTCTTCACTTCAGGGATTATAATATCTTTACGCATACAGAATCAATCTTTTTTAACTTTCCAAGTAATCCACACGCCTAACAAAGCCAAGGCAAATATTCCTAAGAAAATACTACCCACTATAATTTTTATAGCGGCAATTACAAAAGTAAGGTAGGCAACTACTAATAGTGCAACGATTAAAAAACCAACAATTAAATATTTTTTCATCTGTTTTTAGGTTTTAATCAGTACTTGTGAGAGGTTATTTTTTATAATACACTTTTAAACTGTTGCAAAAAGCGAAGGTCATTTTCACTTAACATGCGAATGTCTGGTATTTGGTGTAGTAATAAAGCAATACGGTCTATTCCCATCCCGAAAGCGAAACCAGAATACTCTTCAGAATCTATTCCGCAATTTTCAAGGACGTTAGGATCTACCATACCACAACCCATAATTTCTAACCAACCAGTACCTTTGGTCATTTTATAATCGGTTTCGGTTTCTAATCCCCAATACACATCTACTTCGGCACTTGGCTCGGTAAACGGAAAGTAAGAAGGTCGCAACCGTATTTTAGATTTTCCGAACAATTCCGTAGTGAAATATTGAAGCGTCTGTTTTAAATCTGCAAAGCTTACGCCTTTATCAACATACAATCCTTCTACTTGATGAAAAAAGCAATGTGACCGTGCTGAAATAGCTTCATTTCTATATACACGCCCTGGTGAAATAGTACGAATAGGCGGTTTATTATTTTCCATGTACCGAACTTGAACGGTCGATGTATGCGTACGTAACATAATATCAGGATCGGTCTGTACAAAAAAGGTATCCTGCATATCCCGAGCTGGGTGGTATTCGGGTAAATTTAAAGCTGTAAAGTTATGCCAATCATCTTCAATTTCCGGTCCTTCAGATACATTAAAACCAATACGAGAAAATATTTCGGTAATTTTATTCTTAACGACAGAAATAGGGTGGCGCGAACCTAGTTCAATCGGTTCACCTGGACGAGAAAGATCGCCATACACACCTTTAATCTCTTCTTTCGCTTCTAAAGTTGCCTTTATAGCATCTACTTTTTCTTGAGCCGCATTTTTAAGTGTATTAATCGTCTGCCCAAATTCCTTTTTTTGTTCGTTAGGAACATTTTTGAATTCAGCAAAAAAGTCGTTCAATAACCCTTTCTTTCCAAGGTATTTTATTCGAAATTTCTCTACTTCGTCTTTTGAAGTTGTTGTAAATGCTTCAACTTCGGCAATATGTTCTTTAATTTTATCTAGCATACCCATATTATTGTGGATGGCAAAATTACATAAATTATTGGCTATTTAATCACTTCCTTTTCAAGGAAATAATGCACAATCGCTTCTTTCATTAATACACTCTGCTCACCTGCCTTTAAAGGTGGTAGCTGTTCTAGCATTTTATAGTGTGGCCAACTTTGATCGTCAAAATATTCAAACTCGTAATACCCAAAAGGTTCTAGCAACCTGCAAATAGCAATGTGCATCAAGTTTATTTTATCATCTTTTTTAAACCGCCTGTGCAATTGTCCTAATTCCTGTACACCAATTAAATAAATAATCGCATCCAAGTCTAGTTGCTCGCCATCGGCAAAACGGTCGCTCAATAGCTTAACCACCGCTTCCCATTGTTGTTTTAATTGTTCGTCTCTTGCCATAAATTATAGGTACAAAGATACGTCTTTAAAATACCAAAAGGCAAACTGAAAAAGCGTAAAAACACAGTTTGCATTACCCGATATTTTTAGAAATAGTATATTTACTTCAAACTTATAGTATGGTCACAATCGACATTATTCTCGGCGTTATTTTGCTCATCGCTTTTTATCTAGGCTTTAAAAAAGGGTTGTTTGTCACCCTTGCTTCTTTAATAGGTATAATTGCTGGGGTTTATGGTGCGATTTACTTTTCGCATTATGCAGCAGATTTTCTTTCAAGCCGATTTGACTGGAGCACGCAAACCACCAATTTAGCAGCTTTTGCCGTTACGTTTTTAATTATTGTCTTTGTGGTTTCATTGGCCGGAAAGCTGTTGACTAAAATAGCAGACTTTGCTGCTTTGGGAATAGTAAACAAACTATTAGGAGCCGTTTTTAGCGTTTTAAAATATGCTTTTATAGTAAGTGTAATCTTTATGTTTGTAAATGCATCAGAAAGCTATACTATTGTTTCGGAAGAACAACGACATGAATCTATTTTATATCCGCCTGTAGCATCCTTAGCTCCGTTAGTGCTTCCTCATATTTTAAGAGAAGTGGATGATTTCAGAAATGATGAAGAGCTTATAGATCCAGAACCTGAAATTCAAGAAAAAGATACCGATTCAGTTATATAACAAGTATAAAAAAAGCCCCGCTTTCGCGAGGCTTTGAAATATTAAACTTCATCTTCTACATTGTTTTTAATGTAGATTATCGTTTCTTTAAAATTATCAAAGATTCGTTCTTCTGGAACCAAATCTGGGATAATATCGATTTTTTCCATCAAGATCCGTGGTTGCATCTGTAACTGCTCAAAAATGATTTTCACCTTTCTTCTTCGCAATTCTAACAACACTTCTTCCATGGCATATAAACCTGATTGATCCATATATGGAACTTTCCCCATACGAATTACAACATGTTTTGCTGTATTTGGAATTTGTTCGGATAAGAGCTGAAAATCTGATGTGTATCCAAAGAACAAAGGTCCTTCCAATCTTTTGATAAAAACTTCTTCACGAAACTTATTTGGAAATTCTACTTCGTCTTTCCAAGGTAACGCTAATTCATCTGCATTGTCTAGAGGCACTACTTTAGATTGGTCTGCTGTAAGATCTCCCATTTTCTTCATGAAAATTACAGAGGCCAAAATTAGACCAATACCTACAGCATATACAAGATTCCAGAATACAGAAAGTACTAAAACTACCATCATTACAGCAATTTCACTTTTCTGCATCTTAGGAATTGCTTTAAGACCTTTATAATCCATAACGCCAATACCCACAGTAATTAATATTCCGGCCAATACTGCTGCTGGAATTTGTGATGCTACTGGACCTAATGCTAATAATATCACTAAAAGTAATATAGCTGCAACCATACCCGAAAGACGTGTAGTACCACCAGATTTGATGTTTACCACCGTACGGATAGTTGCTCCTGCACCAGGTATACCCCCAAAAATAGCTGCAACACTGTTACCAATACCTTGACCTACCAATTCTTTGTTAGGCTTGTGTTTTGTTTTGGTCATATTATCTGCTACAACAGAAGTTAACAGCGAATCAATTGCCCCTAAAAATGCCAACGTCAATGCACTAAATACATATGGGGAAATTTTTCCAAAACTAAAACTTGCAAACATATCGAGATTTGGCATTGGAAAACCACCAGGAATTTGTTCAATTGGACGATAATCAAGGTTTAAAAAGTAAGCCCCTGCTGAAACAACTAATAATGCTACCAGCGTACTAGGCACCGCAGTTGTAATACGTTTAAAACCATAAATTATAAAAATAGTCAAGGCTGCCAAGGCAAATTCTAACCAACTAATACTGCTTATAGCTCTAGGAAGTGATTTTATCGCTCCTAAAACTCCTGAACTTTCAGATTGTGCCAGTGTAGTTGCTTCTTTATTGATTTCAGCTTCGTTTATCCCTTCAGCCCGTATTATGGTTTCTTTAAAGTCTTCCAGTACTAAAATACCTTCTCCAGCTTCGTCTTTTAATATTTTATCTAAGAGAACCTCTTCTGCTTGTGGTTTAAATTCGTTAATATATGCAGTATCATCTTCAGCGTAATAACCTAACATAGGCAATACTTGAGTTACCAATATAATTACCCCAATGGCAGTCATAAAACCAGAAACAACAGGGTAAGGTATATACCGAATGTATTTACCTATACCAACGACTCCCATAACAACCTGAAATAATCCAGCCAATAAGAAAACCAGCAATATATATGGCAATGCTTGTTCTACACTACCATTGTTAGCCGTAATAATCCCAGCTATAACAATCATAGAAACGGCTGTCATAGGTGCCGTAGGACCGGATATTTGTGTATTTGTTCCTCCAAAAAGGGAAGCAAAAAAACAAATCATTATCGCACCATATAGTCCAGCGGCTGGTCCAAGACCAGATTGAACACCAAAGGCTAATGCTAATGGTAGTGCTACAATCCCTGCGGTGATACCACCAAAGAGATTGCCTTTAAAATTTGTAAATATTCCTTTAAACATAGTTTTCTATTTAGTTGTAAAATGTTACTTCGCCTGTACTTACATTGTACATAGCGCCTACTATTTTTATCTCGTTATTCTCTTCCATTTCGGTTAAAAGAGGGCTTTGTTTACGCATGTTATCTAAGGTGTGGTGAACATTTGTTTTAGATACTTCGTTTACAAAATCTGTATTACTAGATGTTCTTTGTGAGGCGTCTTTCGGCTCTTCTACAGCTGCAACGGCTGGCTTAATTTTAGAAACCAAACTTGTTATATTGCCCAGCTCTACATCATCGCAAGCCCCTTTTACTGCTCCACATGAAGTATGACCTAACACCACAACCAATTTTGAGCCAGCTACTTTACAACCGTACTCAATGCTTCCTAAAATGTCTTTGTCAACAATATTACCGGCTACGCGTGCACTAAATACATCACCAATTCCTTGATCAAATACTATTTCAGCAGGAACACGAGAGTCTATACGGCTTAAAATGACAGCAAAAGGATATTGTCCCCCTTGTGTGTCCTTAACTTGCTCTAGTAAGTTTCTGTCTGCTTTAGAGTTATTAGTAAATCGCTTGTTACCTTCCTTTAAAATATCTAACGCTGTATTAGGTGTTAGTTTTGCTTGTGTCTCTTTTGTATGAGCTTTCATAAGTATTGAAATTTTATAGTTATATAATATATCTACACGGCTATAAATCATAGCAATGTACTATTTCTATCAAACTTTGATAGATTAGATTTTCTTTAAATTAATGTAAGTTATTAGGATAGAACCCGTTCCGGAGGTGGTAAAAGGGTTTCATGATAAACAGGTTTCCAAGTTTTTAAATACGGAAACTGAACTCGTTGTTTTAATTCTGTCATTAACGAAAAATCTAGAATCAAATTTTTTTGTGAAGTGTTCGTTTGTTTTGGTCCAACTTTAAAACCATCGGTACTTTCTTCTTCGTTCATTGAAAAATAAGAAGTCATATCAATCTCCGCATCTACCAAATACACCATTACGGGCATTACTAGAAAAGACGAGAAAATTAATAAAAAGAAAATACTTTTTAATTTCAATACGCGATGTTTTTAAAAGTTACAAAAATAGTGTTTTAGAGGTAATTTCCTGTTAACTATTTATTAAATCTATAACTGTTTTAAATCATTTACAGGCATCCAACCGTCTTTACCATCAGCCAATTCTATACGTACCCAGTTTTGTTCGTTTCCAATAATCTGTACTTTGGTACCTTCGTGAAGTTCAAAAGCTGTTTCGCTACCCATAGTGGGCTCTCCTTTTACTTCGGTTTTTTCAGCAAAAATAATGGCGGGTTTATTTTTATTAAAATCCATATAGGTTTGAAAAGCCATAACCAAAGCAGCTATGCAAACAACTACTGAAAAAATAGAGGTGGTAAAATATACGCGCTTTTTCGTTTCTGAAATAGAAAACCAATATAACAGAAAAAGCAATACAAATAATCCAACACCTATTACCGAAACAATAGCCCAGCCGTTGTACGTAAATACTCCTGACACGCTTTTATACCATCTGGAAAAGATAGTTTTAGGCAAAGGTTCAATTACATCTATTCGGGCGTTTTCAGCAAAAGCAAGATTCGTTTTTATATCATCATCATTGGGTTGTAACTGAAGTGCTTTTTCAAAATAATATATACTTGGCCCAATATTATTAAGCTTATAATGGGCGTTGCCAAGATTAAAATACAGCTCTGAAGATTGCTGCCCATTGTCAACAATTTTTTTCCAATTGGTTACCGCTTCGCTAAATTTAGCATTTTTATAATTTTCTTTTCCCTGCTCAAACAAGGCTTCGTTTTGAGTAAATCCCAGAACGGAAACCAATAGCATACCAAGTATCAATAATTTCTTCATGATTCTGGATATTGAATTTGTTTGTCAATTTCTGAAATAACCGAAACGGCTTTATTATAATCCTCTTTAATTTCAACAGTTGAAGTTGGAGTGTAACGCGCAAACTCACAACTTTTAAACAAGGTTATAAATTGAGTAACGGTTTGCGACTCCACACTTCTTTCTGAAAGGAGTATCGCAATACGTTCTTTACTGAAGTCTGACGTTTCGATATTTAATTTTGCTTTTAAGTAATTGTGTAAAGCCCTTTCTAACGATTCATAGAAAACAGCTTTATTGCTCATTTGCTTTTTAGCTTCACTTAGGTATTTTTTAGCAAGTTTATTTGCTCTACGCAATCGGTTTCCTTGTACATCGGCCAATCGCTGCTGTCGTTTTCTTCCCGCTAATATAAATATTGGAATAAGCAATAACGGTCCTCCTAACAATGACCAAAATAAAGTAGATTTGAAGAAGGATTCACTAGCGATAGGCTCCAAGTTAGTATCTAGTTTTATAAACTTAAATTGTTCTTTATCTAGTACCAACTCTTGTTTTTCTGAAGCATCATTATTTGCAGAAGCTGTAACAGGACCATTCTCTACATCTATTATAATCTCTTCAGAAGAAAGCGTTTTATAGGTTTCGGTCTTCGGATCAAAATAGGAGAAGGTAAGCGGTCTAATAGGGTAATTACCTTTAAATTGTGGTACAACCGTGTGATTTTCGGTTACTGAACCATTCATCCCACTTCGAGTAGTACGGACTTTTTCAGAACGTTCTGGCTCATAAATTTCTAATGAACTAGGCAAGGTTACACTTGGTAACTCGAATAATTTTAAATTTCCTGTTCCAGAAACTGTAGTGGTAAGTTCTAACGATTCGTTAGCATCTAGTTTGTTTTTATTAACCGAAACATCAAAGCTGTAATCGCCTACTGCACCAGCAAAGTCATCAGGTTTTCCCTCTAAAGGCAATGGTTTTACATTAATGCTTCTTTTTCCGGCAGAAATAGTTTTATTAACTCGTGTAGTGACTCTTCTTCCGAAGAAATCACGCCGATTTGTTGGCACATCGATAGGAACATCTAGTGTGAGTGGTTCTATTTCTAATTCGCCTGTTTTTTGTGGGTAAAGCACGGTCGTTCGCAACACAACATAGCGATAATCTTCGCCTTGATATTTACCTTCATAAACTTTAAAGTTTCCTTGGTTATCGATATTCTGACTCCAGAAATCGGCAAATTTTGGGGTGTCAATTTCTCGCCAGCTACTGGTAATACTTACATCGTGTGAAACATACATTTTATAAACCACAGTAATAGCTTCGTTTAAAAATGGTCTGTTGTTTGAAATCTCAGCAACTAAATGCACTTTCTCACTGGCTATATAATCTGCATTGTTACCGTCTTGTGGTCTAGAAACCGCAGCTGTAACTTGTACTTGAATAGGTAAACTTTTATAGGTCTCGCCATCAATTTCAATAGTTGCTTGACCAATGGTAAATTTCCCTTGTGACTGTGGAGAAAGGAAATATGAATAGGTTTTACTATAACTACGCTTACCATTAATATAAGAGTTGCTAATGGCTTGATTTGGGCCGCCAACGACTCGGAAACCATTAAAATCTGGCGGATTAAAGTTATCGCCATCCTGGTTCATTTCAAAATCTATGCGCAGTCGTTCATTAATACCCAATCTTTTTTTGCTCACTTTAGCATCAAAAGTTACTTGTGCAAACGAGCCTGCGCTGCACAGCATAAGAATCAATATGTAAAGAATATAATTAGGTTTCATCATCTACCAATCTTTCTCCGACTTTATTTTGGCGCCTTTTTGTTTTTCGGCATTCATTTTATCTTGAACCTTTTTCTCTTCGTTGTTCATCGCTTCTAATAAGCTTTTTACTTGCTGTGGCGAAAGTTGACCAGGAACAGGTTGTTGCTGTTGCTGCTGAGGTTTATCTCCCTTACCTTGATCCTTATCTTTAGGTTCATCAGGTTTTCCTTTATCTTCCTTATCATCACCTTCTTTTTTATCGTCTTGTTTATCACCTTTGTCATTTTCCTCTTTTTCGTCCCCTTTATCTCCTTCGTCGCTTTTATCGTCTTGATTTTGTTTATCCTTATTGTCTTTGTTGTCTTCGTTTTTATCTTTATTATCGTCATCACCGCCATCACCTTGTGGTGGATTTTTCTCCAACATTTCTTTTGCCAATGCTAAATTATAACGAGTTTCGTCATCTGTTGGATTATTGCGAAGGGCATTTTTATAAGCTTCAACCGCGTCTTGGTATTTTTTTTGGTTCATAAACACATTCCCAAGATTATGAAATGCTTTGTGTTTTTCAGCCTTTGAAGTGCCTACTGAAGCTGCTTGCTTATAACGGAGCATGGCTTCACTGCTTTTACTTTTGTTGTAATACGCATTTCCTAAATTGTACTTCGGAATTTCGCTTCCAGGGTTTAATGATATGGCTTTTCGGTAATCTGCTTCGGCTACAGGAAAATTTTCATCTTGCAACTCTAAGCTTGCATTGCTCATTAATTCCTTAGATTGACGTATTTCTTTTTTCTGAAGTTTCGTTTGCTGTTTATTTGAAGTTTGTGAAAACGTTTCAGTAGAAAAACTAAAAGCCAATACCACTAAAAGTAGTTTTAAAATAGTAGTTATTTCAGAAAGTTTCGGTTTCATATTATTTGTCTTCTTTAGCTCCTTCATTAAATAAGTTGAGTCTTTTTACCCACGCTGTTTTTCTTTCTAACAGCAACACATCTATTAACAACAAAAATAATGCCCCACCTAAAAACCATTGAAATTGATCTTTAAAATCGGTGAATTGTTTGGCTTCAAATTCTTTTTTATCCATTCCGTTAAGGATTGCTGTCACCGTATCAACCACTTCCTTAGTGCTGCTTCCATTAATATATTCGCCATTTGCCTCTTCAGCAATTTCTTTTAACGTTTCTTCTCCTAAACGAGTAATAACCTGTTCATTATTTTGGTCGCGTTTATAGTTCTGGAGGATGCCATTTCGCTTTATCGGAATAGGGCCTCCTTGAAGTGTTCCCACACCAATGGTGTAGATTTTTATTCCTTTTTGTGCAGCTTCTTCTGCAATGCCTGCAACGTTCCCTTCGTGATCTTCTCCATCTGAAACGATAAACAGCACTCTATTGGTTTGTTCTTCGTCGTTATAATAGGTTTCGGCCATTTGTATGGCCTCGTTAATAGCTGTTCCTTGGGAAGAAACCATATCAGTATTCATTCCATTTAAAAACAGCTTGGTTGAAGAAAAATCGGTCGTAATTGGTACTTGCGGAAAAGCACTCCCAGCATACCCGATAATACCAATACGATCACCCGCTAGACTATTTATTATCTGCGTGACTAACTGTTTTGACTTTTCTAAACGGTTGGGCGCGATATCTTCGGCCAACATACTTTTTGAAACATCTAATGCAAACACCACATCTACGCCTTCACGTTTCACGGTTTCTAATTTGGTACCAATTTTTGGGTTAACCATCGCAAAACTTAAGCATGCAATTGCCAAGCAAACAACCAAAACTTTTAAAATAGACTTAAAAACTGATTGGTTGGGACTCAATTTTTTTAATAACTGTTTGTCTGCAAATTTTTTCTGGGTATGTTTTTTCCAAGCCAATACCAATAAAAATAGCACGACCACTGCCGGAATGGCGAACAGTATGTAAAAATATATGGGTTGTTCTAATTGGTACATAAGATTTCCTGCGTAGGCAGGAATTTTTTTTTGTTATTCCTTAATTATCTATTCTTCTTTTTAAATAAAACTTCTAAACACCGTATATCGAAGTAATAGTTCTATCAATAATAATCCTAAAGCTAGGAATACTAAAGGGCGAAACATTTCTTCATAATTAGTGTATTTAAATTCCTCTATATCTGTTTTTTCCAGTTTGTTTATTTCGTTGTAAATTTCATTCAGCTTTGTGGTACTAGTTGCTCTAAAGTATTGTCCGCCGGTAGTTTCAGCTATTTCTTTTAATAATTCTTCATCAATTTCAACTTGAATACTTCCATATTGAAAACTACCGTTAGGCCTCAAACCTATTGGCGACATAGCCAAACCATTTGTTCCCAAACCAATGGTATATACTTTAATACCAAACTCTACCGCCAATTCACTCGCAATTTTAGGGTCTATAAATCCGCTGTTGTTTACACCGTCAGTTAATAAAATAATCACTTTACTTTTTGCTCGGCTTTCTTTTAATCGGTTTACAGCAGTACCTAACCCCATCCCAATTGCGGTTCCGCCTTCGATAACGGTATTGTATTCCATACTTTTTAAAGATGACAACACAACAGTTTTGTCACTAGTGAGCGGGTTTTTAGTATAACTTTCGCCAGCATATTCAACCAACCCAATACGATCATTTGGTCGGGCTTGTATAAAACGGGCTGCTACAGTTTTTAAGGCTTCAAGTCGGTTTGGTTTTAAATCGCGCGCCAACATACTTGCTGAAACATCAATCGCCATCACAATATCAATCCCTTTTGTTGTTTTAATACGTGTAGATTCATCTACTGTTCTAGGGCGTGCCAAGGCTACTATTATTGCTGCCAAAGCCAATAAACGTAAAACAAACAATATGGGTTTTAGTCTAGCTATCCAATTTTTTCCGCTTTTAAAGCCTTTCACACTGGAAATTTTTAAGGTAGCGGTTTGTTTATTCCGTTTCCACAGATACCATGCAACTAGCACCGGAAGCGCTAACAACAACCAGAAAAAAATAGGGTTTACAAATTCAAAATTTTCAAACATTATTTTTCTGAAATTTCAAGTTCTACGGAATTAATAATTCTGTCTTTTACATCTTCAGCAAAACGGCCATCGTCTTCTTGATATACTACTAAAACTTGCTGTACACCGCCCTTTTGAGCAAACAACAGCAGTTCGTAACTACTCGTTTCTTTTAATACTTTGTCGTCTGAAACTTGTACGTTGAACTTACCATAAGCTTTTAAACCCGTAATGCCTTTTTCGGTTTCAAAACCTTCACGTTTTACCAGCATATTTTTAGCACCCCTTTTTTCAAGGTTTGTCAAAGCTTCGTCCATTAATCCTTCTAAATCTGCTTCCGCCTGTCCTTTTTGTTGTCCTTGCGCAGTTTCTTTATACATTGTTGTATTTAACCAAATGTATAAAGGATCGGTTATTTCACCTTGTGTAAATACACTTGCATTGGCAACACGCATATTTTGCGATTCGGGTATTTCAACTTCGGTTCGAACTAAAACTTCTGGGGTTTCTATAATGATAGCCGGATCTCCATATTCACTTTTAATCCAACGGTTTTCAGCTAACTCACGTATTTCGTTACCAATTACAAAGTCTTTAAGGTTATTAAACCCTTTTACACCTCCATAAACAGCACCGGCAATAAGAGCAACCACTAATAGACCCAAGGCGCCATATGCCCATTTTTTACGAACACGCTTTTTACGTTGTGCTTCTTGGTATTCGGCATTTTCTTGTAATTCTTCTTCGGTTGGTTCTGGGATTACCTCTTTGGTCTCGTTTATAATTTCTTCAATGGTTTTCCTGTCAGACGATGCTTGCCCTTCGGCTTGGTACATTTTGGCGAATTTTACCAAATCGGCTCGTTTTAAAATAGTATCGAGTCTTCGGATGGTTTCATTACTGAATTCAAAATTACCAGAATCTTTATGCAGCTGTAAACGAGCAATTAATTCATCTGAAGTACTTTCCAAAGCAGTTTCATCAACTTCTCTATCTAAATACCGTTTTATAATTTCGGTTAAATGCGAGTAATATTCCTTTGGTTTATTCTCCTTTAAATAAGTAGAAGTGTCGAGCGTATGTAGCGCCGTAATTGCTTCTTCATAGGGTGGCAATTGTTCTTCTTTGGCGTCTTTTAATTTTTTTCTTCGGAATAAAATATAACCTACAATCGCTAAAATGATAACGATTGGAATAAGCCACAACAATAATGTTTTAAGATCGAAAGGTGGTTCATCTACCTCGATAGCAGGTTTTATATCAAACATCTGCTGTTTAGTTGTATCGACTACGACATCACGAACCTCAACAGAAACAGAATCGGTTCCAAATCGCTTATCGTTAATAACCACTTGTTGTTGCGGAATGGTATAACGCCCTGAATCGAACTGTGTAAGACCATATTTTTTGATTAAGCGATACTTTGCCTGCTCAAAAGTAGTATCGATTTTATACGATTCGATTACCTCTAAAGGTGTGAAGGTCTGACCTTCGGGGAAAACCACCAAATCGGTTGAATCTGCTTCCACCTGAATACTATAAACAATCTCTTCTCCAATTTTAATGGAAGTAGAATCTACTGAAGACGTCACTTGAGCTTCAGCAAAAAAAGTAACTAGAAAAAAGAAAAAAGAAGCGAAAAAATATCGCTGCTTAGTTTTCAAAAACAAGTATGTAATATGTTTTTTATTCTCTTTCATTATAATTTATGCTCTGTGTTTAAAATAACCCAGTAATTTTTTTACGTAGCTTTCATCCACGCGGCAGCTTAATGCTCCAGCGCCACTTTTAGTAAATGATTCTTGAAAATAAGCTACTCGTTCTCTGTAATATTTATTATAATTTGTTCTAACAGACTTTGAATTGGTGTTTACTAACATGAGTTCACCTGTTTCAGAATCTTGCATTTGCACCATTCCTAGATTAGGAATTTCCTCTTCGCGTTTATCATACACCCGAATTCCTGTTACGTCATGTTTTCTAGCTACAATCCGCAGCGTGTCTTTATAATTATCTGTAATAAAATCGGAAAGCACAAAAACGATGGCTTTCTTTTTCATTACGTTGGTTAGGTATTTTAAAGCTTGCGATAAATCTGTTTTTTCACTTTTTGGTTGAAATTCTAATAACTCCCGAATTAGGCGCAATACGTGTGATTTTCCTTTTTTAGGTGGAATAAAAAGCTCTATTTCATCTGAAAATAGAATCAATCCAATTTTATCATTATTCTGAAGTGCTGAAAAAGCAAGTGTTGCAGCTATTTCAGTAATAATTTCATTTTTAAACTGAGAATCTGTTCCGAAGAATTCAGAACCACTAATATCTGCTACAAGCATTAAAGTAAGCTCGCGTTCCTCTTCAAAAACTTTTACAAAAGGTTCATTGTATCGAGCAGTAACGTTCCAATCAATACTTCGAACATCATCACCAAATTGGTATTGGCGCACTTCGCTAAAGGTCATCCCACGACCTTTAAACGTACTATGATATTCGCCACCAAAAACGTGGTCGCTTAACCGACGCGTTTTGATTTCGATTTTTCGTACTTTTTTAAGAAGTTCTTTTGTATCCATTATTCCAGTAGTCAATATTCAATAAGTAGTGGGGCAGTAAAAAACAGTAGTCAGACAACAAAACTGCATACTGACCACTGCTTACTGCGTACTGTTTTTATGGTACCTCGATTACATTTACAATTTTGTTTATGATATCTTCTGAAGTAATATTTTCTGCTTCAGCTTCGTAGGTAATCCCAATACGGTGACGCAACACATCGTGAACCACGGCGCGAACATCTTCTGGAATTACATACCCTCTTTGTTTAATAAACGCATAACACTTTGAAGCAACTGCCAAATTTATACTACCACGAGGGGAAGCTCCAAAACCAATTAGGTGCTTTAAATCGTCTAATTTATAATTTTCAGGATTTCTTGTTGCGAAAATAATGTCTAGAATGTATTGTTCAATCTTTTCGTCCATGTATACTTCCCGAGCGGCTTGCTGTGCGCGTAAAATTTGATCTATTGTCACAACAGGGTTTACTTTTTCAAAACCGCCTTTTAGATTTTGACGCATAATCAATTGCTCTTCGGCAATCTTAGGATAGTTTATAACTGTTTTAAGCATAAAACGGTCAACCTGCGCTTCAGGTAACGGATATGTTCCTTCCTGCTCAATTGGGTTTTGGGTCGCCATTACCAAAAATGGCTTATCTAAGATAAAAGTTTCTTCTCCAATGGTCACCTGCTTTTCTTGCATCGCTTCTAATAAAGCCGATTGCACTTTCGCCGGCGCCCGGTTAATCTCATCTGCCAATACAAAGTTGGCAAAAATTGGTCCTTTTTTAATACTGAAATCGTTCACCTTCATGTTGTAAATCATCGTACCAACAACATCGGCAGGAAGTAAATCTGGTGTAAACTGTATCCGGCTAAATGAACCGTGTACCGCTTTTGAAAGCGTATTAATAGCCAATGTTTTTGCTAAACCCGGTACACCTTCAAGAAGAATGTGTCCTTGGCCTAAAAGACCAATAAGCAACCGTTCGACCATATGTTTTTGGCCTACAATTACTTTGTTTATTTCCATGGAAAGGATGTTTACAAATGCACTTTCCTTTTCAATTTTTTCATTTAACGCGCCAATATCCAAGGCAGTATCTGTTTGATCCATACTTTAAAATTTCAAATAGTAAACATTTCTATATACAGTCTCGCAAATTGTATATTTATTGCTAAAAAGGCTGTTAATAAAGGGTTAAAAAATTCATCTTAATAGACGACATAAAAAAAGCACCGTTTCTTAAAGTAAAGTTACAGTGCTGTTAAAGTTTTTTTCATAAACCAATTAGTTGGAAGCCACTGTAACAGTACCTAAAGCGGTTACTTCACCTATTTTCACCTTAACATTTTCAAAAGTTTGTTCGGGCAACTTACTATCTTCCGTCTTTATTTTTACAGTATAATTTCCTTCTGGAAAACCTGTAATAAAAAATTCACCTACATCATTTGTGGTTCCTGTAATTTTTTCTTCAGAATTTGTCGCCACAATTGATACTTCAGAATTGGGGGCTATTACACTTCCCATAATAGCACCATCTGTTTTTGTGGTTTCGGTTTCTTCGTTAGCAACTTCAGTTTTATTGGCAGAACTTTCATTTGAAGTATTGTTATTTCCGCCAAATATATTGTTGTTACTACTACAGCTAATAAATAAGGCTGTAACAGTAATTAATAGACTTGTTTTTATGTAAGATTTCATAGTTAATTGGTTTTTGCTTACTACTAATATAGCTAGTTATAACAGCTCTTTCGGAAGAATTAACATTGATTAACGGGCGCTTTAACGTGTGGTTAACGAAAAAAGGAGGTTTAAAAACCTCCCTTTCCCTTTCTATTATAATTAGATTATAATTCTAAATTTATTTCTCCCACAGTTGTAATTTCACCTACTTCAACAATGACATTATCAATTATTACAGGGGGAAAGTTTAAATCAGGATCTGCTTCAAACTTTAAATCATAATTACCTTCTAAAATACCTTGAAGTACAAATTTACCTTGTGCATCTGTATAAGCAGAAATTTCTTCCCCCTCACCGGTTGTTGTTGTAACTAAAACAGGGGTATCGGTAACTGGAATTACAGAGCCAGAAATAGCACCAGTTTCTGCTACTGTTGTAGCCCTAATAACCGGTTTTAGCAAATAACCTCCGTTACCTTGTTCTACAATAGACTCCTCAACATTGAAATCTAACATAAACTCATAAAAAATTCCTCCTTCAAGGGTTTCATTCACTTGAATTTTCAATCCAGATTGTTGAGCACTTGGAGTTTGAAGCGGAATTGTTTCGCCATCAACTACTACTGTATTATCATCACCAAGAACTAATCGAATTTGACTAATAGAACCCGTAGGTAGCTCTTCATCTACCAAAACAACTGAAACACCACCGGTAAGTTCCAATAAATTGTAAATCCCTGCATCTACATCATCAATAAATACTTCGTCTTCTTCTCCGTTGTATTTTACTACTACATCTTCCACATCTATAAATACTGCTTCATAATCCCCAGGAGCATCTGTCAATTCAATAGAAACTCTCGCAGTTTCATCAGTATTGCTCTCTGAAGAGTCATCATCACTACAGGATACAAATCCTACAGTAAGAATGGCTATGCATATAAATTTTAAAAAAGTTTTCATGTTATTTTTAATTTTAGGTTTGTATGCGCACAATATATTTATGAATTAAAAAAAGTAAAATTTACTTAACATTGATTAACTTTCCCTTTAACTCTATTTAACGGTAAAAACGGTAATACCTACTATCTTTAGAAAACTTTATATTTTATGAATAAAACTGCTTTAATAACTGGTGCCACTTCAGGGATTGGACGCGCTATCGCTAAAAATTTTGCTAATAACGGATTGCATGTCATTCTCTGCGGAAGAAGGCAAGAACGGCTTGATGCACTTCAAAAAGAGCTTTCAGAAATTACAAAAGTACATACCTTGAATTTTGATGTTCGAGATAAAGAGGTTGTTTTTAAGCAACTTCAAAACCTACCTGAACCATTTTCAAAAATCGATATTTTAATAAACAACGCCGGAAATGCCCATGGAAAAGACCCTATTGATGAAGGAAACACAGACGATTGGGATGCGATGATTGATATTAACGTAAAAGGATTATTATATGTTACTAAAGCCATCCTTCCGCAGATGATTGAGCGAAAATCTGGACATATCATTAATATAGGGTCTACCGCTGGGAAAGAAGTCTATCCAACTGGGAATGTCTACTGCGCAAGCAAACACGCCGTAGACGCTATAAACGAGGGAATGCGGCTAGACCTAAACGGAAAAGGCATAAAAATTGGTGCTATTAATCCAGGGTTGGTCGAAACCGAGTTTAGCGAAGTGCGTTATAAAGGTGACACCGAGAAAGCCGATAAAGTTTATCAAGGTTACACGCCTTTGCAACCGGAAGATATTGCAGACATAATTTGGTTTGCTGTAACCCGACCGCCACATGTAAATATAGCCGATTTAACCGTGATGTGTTTAGACCAATCGTCGAGTGTGATTGTGAATAAGGATTCGGTTTAATTTGGCTTCGATACAATTTACTATCAAATTGACACATTTTGATAGTAAATCACTCAGCCACCTTTAATGAAGAGAACAATGTAAGGTTTCTGAGTGGTTTTTAAAGATGCGGTACGCATCTTTAAAAATTGTATCGAAGGACCCAATCAAAAAGACATCTTAAAAACATAATAATCAATAACTTTTTTAACCGTGATCAATAAACGACTTCTTATCAAAAACTTGCTCGCCCATAACGACGAGAGCAGTTTCTATGATAAAAAGCGAAAGATTGATCTGGGCAGTAAAGAAGGAAAAGCCAAGTTTTTAAAACACATTTGTGCGCTGAGCAACAGCAACCCAAAAAACAACTCGTTTATCGTAGTGGGTGTGGAAGATGAAGCAAACGAAATACGAGGAGTTGATTTTTTCGACGATAGCAAGCTTCAAAACTTAGTCAATGCCTACTTGACCAATGCGCCGTTAATCAGTTATGAAAATGTGATGTTTCCACATTTACCGCCGGATAAAGTAGTGGGATTAGTAACCATTCGCCCAACAGGGGAAATCACTTCGCTTCGGAAGAACATTTGGAAATATTGGGGCGGCAGCATTTTTCTTCGAGACGGAAGTATTTCGATGCCAAAGGATTTTGATATTGTAATAAAAGATGTGAATTCTGAAATTGTAAAATCTATTGAAAACAAGGCAAAAAATAACATTGAGCACACTTTAGATGGTGTAATCGATTTTATGAACAACCGCCACGACGAGCTCGAATCACACTACAAAGTTTTTAAAGAGCAGTTTGTTGTTTGCTGGGCCGGAAATACCAAACAAGTTAAAAAGGACATCTATTATTCCCGGGTAGATATTGAATTAATTAACGAGCAAGTACGTTTGTTTTATTCTGCTTTAGATGAAGTGACCATCGAAGTAACCGATAATCATTTTAAAACGATAGAATATGTAAGTTTAGGGCTGAACAACCGCCAAGAACATTACCCGCTAGAAGAAGTGGTGATTACTTTTCAAGAAAATGGATCGTACAAAATCGACTCTAAAATGATTTTTGAACCGCCACGTTTCAACAAAAAGACATTGCACCATATTTACAATGCTAATAATGCCCTTTTAGAAAAAATAAAAAATGAACACGTTTTATCGAATTATGAACGAATTGATTTAAAAAATTTACCCGCCACCTATTTAATTTGCTATTTAAATGATTTTGAA